>NZ_JBEXLR010000077.1:0-31137 GCF_040610095.1 Micromonospora sp. NPDC004540 | reverse complement strand
CCGGTCGCCACGGCCTCGACGTCCTGCCACGCCAAAGCGATCCGCATGGACCGGCCCAGCTGGTTCTCCGGATGGCGGTAGTGAAGGGCGCGGCGCACCGGCAACTCCTTGCAGAGATTCGCCGCCTCGTGAAGAATTCCTTCACATGGCGGCACGGGCGACGACGGGCCGGCGGTCAGCCGACCGTCGAGCCGAACACCTCGTCGCGCACCGCGTCCAGGGCGGTGCGCAGCGCGCCGCGCAGGATCGGCTCCTCGGTCAGCCCGGTGCTCACCACCCGGGGCCGGACCAGGGTGATCGCGGCGACCTCGTGCTGCACCCGCTCGGCGAGCGCCGCCCCGCCGGCCCGCCCCACCTCGCCGGCCAGCACCACCAGCGGCGGGTCGAGCACCACGCAGGTGCTCGCCACCCCGAGCGCCAGCCGGCGGGCCAACTCGTCGAGCATCGGGCCGCCGTCGGCGCCGGCGGCGACGGCCGCGCGCACCGCGTCGGCCGCGCCGGCCGCGGCGAAGCCGTGCTCGGCGGCCACCGCGCGGACCGCGTCGGCGCCCGCGAGCTGCTGGAACGCCGGCTTGGCCCGCTTCGACACGTCCCGCGGGATGGGCACGCCGGGCACCGGCAGGTAGCCGATCTCGCCGGCCGCGCCGCTGCTGCCGTGGTGGAGCCGCCCGCCCAGCATGATCGCGAGGCCGACACCGGCGTCCAGCCAGACCAGGACGAAGTCCGCCGTCCCCTGCGCCGCGCCGGACTGTGCCTCGGCCACCGCGGCCAGGTTCACGTCGTTCTCGAAGACCACCGGGGTGTGCAGGTCCTCGCGGAGCGCGGCCAGCAGCCCGCGGTGCCAGCGCGGCAGGTTGAACGCGAAGGTGATGTCGCCGGTGCCCGGGTCGACCAGACCGGGGGTGCCCAGCACGACCCGCCGCACGCTGGACAGCTCCGCGCCGGCGCTGCTGGCCGCCTGGACCACCGCGTTGTGCACCACACCGACCGGGTCGTCGGTATCCTTCGTGGACTGCTCGACCCGGCCCATCACCGCCCCGGTGATGTCGGCGCAGGCGGCCACCACGCGCTCGGCGCCGACGTCCACGCCGACCACGTACGCGCTGCCCGGGCGGACCGCGTAGAGCTGGGCGTTCGGGCCCCGCCCGCCGGCCTGCTCGCCGACCCGGGTGACCAGGCCGCGCTCCTCCAGGCGTTCGACCAGCTGGGACGCGGTGACCTTGGAGAGCCCGGTCAGCTCGCCGATCCGCGCCCGGGTCAGTGGCCCCTGCTCGAGCAGCAACTCCAGCGCGGCGCGATCGTTGAGCGCCCGCAACAGTCGGGGGGTGCCGGGCAGCCGGGTCGCACTCATGCCACGTCCTCAATTTTCAGTAAAGTTTGCTAACCACAAAACGCCTGCCGAGGGGTGTCCGTTAGCGTATCGGCCACCCCGGTCCGGGGCCGTCGGACGACCCGGCAGGGAAAGGGGATACTCGTGGGGTTGGATCCAGGACTCCGGCGGCTCGCGCTGGGCACGCTGCTGGCGGCGTACCCCGGGCCGATCCCGCCCGACTGGGCGGTCGACCTGCTCGCCGAGGGGCTCGCCGGGCACACCCTGTTCGGCACCAACATCCACGACCCGGCCCAGGTGGCGGCGACCACCGCCGCGCTGCGCGCCGGCCGCCCGGACGTGCTCATCGCGATCGACGAGGAGGGCGGGGACGTCACCCGGCTGGCGCACGCCACCGGCAGCCCGTACCCGGGCAACGCCGCCCTCGGCGCGGTCGACGACCCGATCCTGACCCGCCAGGTGTACGCGGCCATCGGCGCCGAGCTGGCCGCCCTCGGCATCAACCTGGACCTCGCCCCGACCGTCGACGTGAACAGCGCCGACGAGAACCCGGTGATCGGCACCCGCTCGTTCGGCGCCGACCCGGCCCGGGTGGCCGCCCACTCGGCCGCCGCGGTCGCCGGCCTCCAGTCCGCCTGCGTGGCCGCCTGCGCCAAGCACTTCCCCGGGCACGGCGCGACGGTCGCCGACTCCCACTACGAGCTGCCCACCGTCGACGTGCCGCCGGCCGTGCTGCGCGAGCGGGACCTGCCGCCGTTCGCCGCGGTCATCGAGGCCGGCGTCCGCGCCGTCATGACCGCGCACATCCGGGTGCCCGCGCTGACCGGCGACGGCCCGGCCACCTTCAGCCGGGCCGTCCTGGTCGACCTGCTGCGCCACGAGTACGGCTTCACCGGCGCTGTGATCACCGACGCCCTGGAGATGAAGGGCGCCGCGCTGGCCGCCGGCGGGGTGGGACCGGCCGCCATCCGCGCGCTGGCCGCCGGGGCGGACCTGCTCTGCATCGGCGCCAAGGTCGACGCCGGCCTGGTGACGCACGTCGTCGAGGAGATCGTGACCGCGCTCGTGGACGGCCGGCTGGACCGGGCCCGGGTCGAGGAGGCCGCCGGCCGGGCCGCCGAGTTGGCCGCCTGGACCGCCGCGGGCGGCAGCGCGGCCACCACGCCGGACGGCCTCGGCTACGCCGCCGCCCTGCGTGCGGTGCGCGTCGAAGGCGACGTCACCGGCCTGACCGCTCCGCTGGTGGTGCAGGTGCACGCCACCTCCACCATCGCCGAGGGGCGGGTGCCGTGGGGGCTGGGCCCGCACCTGGCCGGGGCCGAGGAGGTCCGCGCGGTCGCCGGTGAGACCGACCCGGACGAGCTGCGCGGCCGCGCCGGGGAGCGGCCGATCGTGCTGGTCGGCCGCCACTTGCACCGGTTGCCCGGGGCGCGGGAACTGGTCGACGCGCTGGCCGCCACCCACCCGGTGACCGTGGTGGAGATGGGCTGGCCGAGCGCCTGGCGTCCCACCGGCGCCCGGGCCTTCGTCACCACGTACGGCGCCAGCCACGCCAACGGTCGCGCGGCGGCGCAGGTGCTCGGTCTGGCCGGCTGAGGTCTGCCCGGCCCGTTTTCGGGGTACAGGGTCCGGATGAGCGCCGTGGAGCCCTGGCATCGGGCGGTTGCCGACCTGGTCGCCCGGTCTCACCGGGTGCCCCCGGACGCGCTGCCCACGGCGGTGACCGCGGCGGTGCGCGAGCTCGGCGTGGCCATCACGATCTACGTGGTGGACGTCGAGCAGGAGTCGCTGCGCCCGCTGCCCGAGCCGGGTCGACCGCTGCCGGATCCGCTGCCGATCGAGGCCAGCCTGCCCGGCCGCGCCTACACCGAGGTCCGGGCGCGGGCCGGGCAGGACGGCCGGCTCTGGGTGCCGGTGGTCAACGGCACCGCCCGGCTGGGCCTGCTGGAGGTCCGGCTGCCGGACGGGGCCGACCCGGACGACCCCGCCCTCCGGGACGGCTGCCGGCTGATCGCCGGCCTGATCGGGCACCTGGTGACCAGCAAGATCTCGTACGGGGACGGGCTCCAGCGCGTCCGGCGGAGCGAGCCCGTGGCGGTCTCCGCCGAGCTGCTCTGGCAACTGCTCCCGCCGCTCACCTTCGCCCTCGACACGGTCGCGATCAGCGCGATCCTGGAGCCCTGTTACGAGGTGGGCGGGGACGCGTTCGACTACGCGCTGGACGGTGGCCGGCTCGCGCTCGCGGTGCTGGACGGGGTCGGGCACGGGCTGCCGGCGACGCTGACCACCGCGGTGGCGCTCGCCGCGCTGCGGGCCGCCCGGCGCACCGGCGGCGGGCTGATGGACCAGGTGGTCGCGGTGGAGGCGGCCCTGCGCAGCCAGTGGCGGGACGGGCGGTTCGTGACCGCCGTCCTGGCCGAGGTCGAGGTCGACACGGGCCGGGTCCGGTACGTCAACTGCGGGCATCCCGCCCCGGTGCTGCTGCGCCGGGGCCGGGCCGTGCGCGCCCTGACCGGCGGCCGGCGCCCGCCGCTCGGTTTGAACCTGCCCGGCGGCGAGCCGGGCGAGGCCCGGCTGGAGCCGGAGGACCGGCTGCTGCTCTACACCGACGGGGTGACCGAGGCCCGCGACGCGGCCGGGGAGATGTTCGGGTTGCCCCGGCTCGCCGACCTCGCCGAGCGGCACATCGGCTCGGAGTTGCCCGCACCGGAGACGCTGCGCCGGCTGAGCCGGGCCGTGGCCGCGTACCGGGGCACCGCCTCCCGCGACGACGCCACCATGGTGCTGGTGGAGTGGTCCGGCGCCGCGGCGGCCCGGGTGGAGCCCTGAGGCGGGCTCAGCGCAACCGGCGCCAGCCGGGTTCCACGGCGCCGTCGTCCCGCCCGTCCGACCAGCCGAGCAGGACGTCGACGGCGGTCATCCGCAGCACCCGGGCGACCACCGGCTGCGGGTCGGTCACCCGGAGGGTGGCGCCCCGGCCGACCGCCTCCGCGGCGCCGCGCAGCAGGGCGGCCACCCCGGTCGAGTCGAGGAACGGGACCGCGGCGAGGTCGACCACGACCTCCACCAGGTCCGGCCGGTCCAGCACACGGTCGAGCGCCCGGTCGAACGCGGGCACCCCGGCCATGTCGAGGTCGCCGACCGGGCTGAGGACCAGCCGGCCCGCCCTCTCGTCCCGCGCACCGATCTCCATGACCCGCCCGTCCGCTCCGCCAACGCCGCCGCGACCATACCGGCCGCGCGCCATCCGGCGTACTTGAACACGTTCAAAAACTGACGTACGCTGAGCCGGACTTCGATTTGAACGCGTTCAAGAAAGGCGGCGGCGATGGACGTCAAGGTCTGGATGTACCTGGTCTACCTGGCGGTCAGCATCGGGCTGACCGTCTGGGTGGCCCGGGCGCTCTCCCGCAACGGGCTGGTGTTCCTGGAGGACGTCTTCTCCGACAAGCGGCTGGCCGACGCGGTCAACAGCCTGCTGGTGGTCGGCTTCTACCTGCTCAACCTCGGCTACGTCACGGTGGCCATGAAGGAGGCCGACCCGGTGGGCACCACCAGCGAGGCGCTGGAACAGCTCTCCATGAAGGTGGGCCTGGTGCTGCTGGTCCTCGGCGCGCTGCACTTCTTCAACGTCTTCGCGCTCGGCCGCTACCGGCGCGGGCGACTGCGCCAGCAGGCGGCCACCCACCCGCCGCTCGCCCCGGTCGGCTACCTCCCGCAGCAGGGCGGCCCCCGACCGGTCAACCCGGCCGGACCGACGCCGGGGCAGACGCCGCCCGCCCCGCCACGATGACGCCCGTCCCGGGCGGGCGCCCGACGGATCCCACCGGGCACGGGGCCGGTGGGATCCGCGGGTTCACCGTCCTCTACGACGCGCACTGCCCGCTGTGCCGAACCGCCCGGCAGTGGCTCGCGTCGCGCGCCCAGCTCGTGCCCCTGGAGTTCGTGCCGGCCGGGTCGGCGGAGGCCCGGCGGCGCTTCCCCGGGCTCGACCACGACGCCACGCTGCGGGACCTGACCGTGGTGGCCGACACCGGCGCGGTCTACGCGGGCGACGGCGCCTGGTTCGCCTGCCTCTGGGCCCTGGCCGACCACCGCGCGGCGGCCGAGCGGCTGGCCCGCCCGCACCTGCTGCCGCTGGCCCGGCGGGTGGTGACGACCGCCTCCGCGGTACGTGAGCTGGTCCGGGAACCCCGGCCCGACCCGGGATACGGTGACGACGATGACCGAGCAGACTGCGCCGACGACCGCTGCGGGTGGCCCGAGCACCGGGGCGACGGCCCGGGGTGAGCAGACCCGCCAGCTGATCCTGGACACCGCCATGCGGCTGTTCCGCGAGCGGGGGTACGCGCGCACCACCATGCGTGCCATCGCCCAGGAGGCCGGCGTGGCCGTGGGCAACGCCTACTACTACTTCGGCTCCAAGGAACACCTGATCCAGGAGTTCTACGCGGACACCCAGCGGGAACACCGGGTGGTGGCCGCGCCCGCGCTGGCCCGGGAGTCGGACTTCGCCGCCCGGCTGGCCGCCGTGCTGCACGCCGGGGTGGACGTGCTGACGCCGTACCACTCGTTCGCCGCCAGCTTCTTCAAGACGGCGGCCGAGCCGACCTCGCCGCTCAGCCCGTTCTCCACCGAGTCGTCCGAGCCGCGGGAGGCGTCGGTCGCGCTCTTCCGCGAGGTGCTGGAGGGCTCGACCACCAAGGTGGACGCCGACCTGCGCGAGCCGCTGCCGGAGCTGCTCTGGCTCGGCTACATGGGCGTGGTGCTCTACTGGGTGCACGACCGCTCCCCCGGCCAGGCCAAGACCCGCCAGCTCATCGACGGCGCGGTCCCGCTGGTCGACCGGCTGGTGGGGCTGTCCCGGCTCCGGGTGCTGCGCCCGGTGACCCGCCAGGTTGTCGCCCTGATCCACACGTTGCGTCACTGACCACTCCGGCCACCCGGCCGGACCGGATCGCAGGTCAAGTCCGTAACCGGACAGGGGTCACCGGCCCCTCACCCCTTGCCCGACACGCAACGGACACTTAGCGTTACCAGGGTCGGACCTGGGGGGAGAGGCCGCGGACCGTGGATCCGGCCCGGGATCCACGGTCCGCGCCCGCCTCGGTCACCGCGGGAAGACCCCGTACGAGGTCCAGCCCCGGTCCGGGAAGCCGGCCGCCTCCGCCACCCGCGCCGAGGCGTGGTTGCCGTGGTTGTGCAGGTAGGTGGGGACCGCTCCCTCGTCCAGCACCCGCCGGGCCGCCTGGGCGACCAGCCGGCGGGCCAGCCCGCGCCCGCGCGCCGCCGACACCGTGCCCACGGCCAGCTCGTGCCCGTGCGCGTCGTGCCGCTTGATCCCCGCGCCGGCCAGGTACGCCCCGTCGGCGTCCCGGACCACCAGCACCTCCCGGTCGAACAGCCGCAGCCAGGGCGGCAGCCCGGGCGCGGTCGGCGCGACCCACTCGCCCGCGTCCGGCAGCGGGGCCGGTGCGGTGCTCCACCGGAACAGCCCGGCGTGGGTGGTGAACTCGGGCGTCCCGACCGCCGCCGGGAGGGCGGGCAGCAGCCGGCCGCCGGGTCGCTCCCGGATCAGGTCCCGGACCGCGCCCGCCCGGTCCGGCGGCACCGAGAGGAGCGCGCACTCCGGGGAGGCGACCGCGATGGCCGGGCGCAGCCGCCCGTCCCAGGCCGGCCGGGCCCGCCGGTGCGACCGGACCACGTGCAGCCCGGGACCCGCCGGCCACTGCCCCAACCAGGTCGCCAGGTGCAGGAACAGCCGCCGGTCGAGCACGTGATCACGGTACGCCCGCCCCGCCCGTCCGGCGCGCCCGATCCGCCTGCCCGACGCCGTAAGAACTCGGCAATGTTCCGACCGCTTCCCCATGGCTACGCTGGCCCCCGGTACGGGGAGGTGCGCCGTGGCGCAACGGGTGCTGGTGGTCGACGACGACCGCACGGTCGCCGACGTGGTCTGCCGCTACCTGGAGCACGCCGGCTACGAGGTCGACCACGTCGGCGACGGGGCCGCCGCCCTGGCCGCCGTGGCCCGGCGCCCGCCGCACCTGGTGGTGCTCGACCTCATGCTCCCGGTTTTGGACGGGCTGGAGGTCTGCCGGCGGTTGCGGGAGCGGCCGGACGGCGTACCCATCGTCATGCTCACCGCCCGCGGAGACGAGGCCGACCGGGTCCTCGGCCTGCAACTGGGCGCGGACGACTACCTGAGCAAGCCGTTCTCCCCGCGCGAACTGGTGCTGCGGGTCCGCTCGGTGCTGCGCCGGGCCGGCGGCGACCCGGCCGGCGCACCCCCGGAACTGCTCGCCGACGGCGGCCTGGAGGTGGCGACCGGCCCGCGGGTGGCCCGCCTGCACGGCCGGGAGCTGACCCTGACCCTGCGCGAGTTCGACCTGCTGGCGCACCTGATGCGGCACCCGGCGCGGGCGTTCCGCCGGGCCGAGTTGCTGGAGCGGGTCTGGGGGTGGCGCTTCGGCGACCAGTCGACGGTGACCGTCCACGTGCGGCGGCTCCGGGAGAAGATCGAGGCCGACCCGGCGGCCCCCCGCCGGATCGTCACCGTCTGGGGCGTCGGCTACCGGTACGAGCCGGCCGATGCGTGACCTGGCGCTGATCTTCGGGGCGGCGCTGGTCGCGGCGCTCGCCGTCGGGCTGGCCGGCGCGGTGGCGCTGCGGTCGCTGCGCGGCCGGTCGATCACCGTGCACATCGCCGTGCTGCTCGCCACGACGGTCGGCGCGGTGGCCGCCGGGGTGGCGGTGGTCGCCGAGGCCATGTTCCTCTCCCCGCACGACCTCGAGGTGGTGCTGACCACGCTCTCCGCCGCCGCGGTGGTGAGCCTCGGAGTCGGCTGGCTGTTCGGTCGCCGGCTGGCCGCCGCGGCCGTCTGGGCCGACCAGGCCCGGGAGCGGGAGCGCCGGATCGAGAAGGGACGCCGGGACCTGGTCGCCTGGGTCTCGCATGACCTGCGCACCCCGCTCGCCGGGCTGCGGGCTATGGCCGAGGCGCTGGAGGACGGGGTGGTGGGCGACCCGGCGACGGTGGCCGAGTACCACCGCCGGATCCGGCTGGAGACCGACCGGATGACCCGGCTGGTCGACGACCTGTTCGAGCTGTCCCGGATCAATGCCGGCGCGCTGCGGCTGTCGCTCTCCGCGGTGCCGCTCGGCGACGTGGTGTCCGACGCGCTGGCCGGCACCGCGCCGCTGGCCGCCGCGCGCCGGATCCGGCTCCTCGCCCCCGAGTCGGGCTGGCCGACGGTGACCGCGAGCGAGCCGGAACTGGCCCGGGTGGTGGGGAACCTGCTGCTCAACGCGATCCGCTACACCCCGGAGGACGGCACCGTCCGGGTGGACGCCGGCCGGGACGCCGACACGGCCTGGCTGGCCGTCGCGGACACCTGCGGCGGGATCCCGGAGCGCGACCTGCCCCGGGTGTTCGACGTGGCGTTCCGGGGCGAGCCGGCGCGGACCCCGCGCGCGGCCGACGGCGGAGGCTCGGGCGGGCTGGGGCTGGCCATCGTGCGCGGGCTGATTGAGGCACACGGCGGGCGGGTAGACGTTCAGAACGTCACCGACGGCTGCCGGTTCGTCGTCCGGTTGCCCGCCGTGGGAACCTGACCCATCGATCCCGCGTCATATTCATTTCCATACATGTACAAGTTTCTCTGGGACGGTAATGGTCATGCCGAATCAGCCGAACGACCGGTACCAGCAGGACACCGAGCAGCGCTGGCAGGCCGTCGAGGCCGCCGGGCGGTTCCCGGCGCAAGCCGACTACCGGGGGGCTCGCCGGCGGACACTCTCCTGGGCCGAGCTGAACGCGCTGCCGGCCGGCGCCTCCACCCGGCGCGGCCTCACCGCCCGCTGACCCGTACGACACACCCGGGCGCTCCACGCGGAGCTTTGGCACACCTGTCCGGTAGCGTCTTGTGGTCCGAAACCCGGCCTACGACAGGAGAAGCTCCGCGCATGGGCAAGAAGACGATCCACGTCTCCGACTTCAGCGGCCAGGTGCTGCGCCCCGACGACGAGGTGGTCAAGGTCGTCGTGCTGGAGCACCCGGACCTGGTCGCCGGGCCCGTGCGACTGGACGCCACCCCGGTCGAGGTGGAGAGCATCGACGACGCGGCGCTGGACGTGGCCGTCGTCGAGATCCACGACAAGCACGGCGGGGGCGAGCCGCGCCGGGTCGTGCTCACCGCCAGCGAGTTCGACGCGATGGCCACCGACGTGCCGATGGCGCAACTGCTGCGCACCGCCGAGCGGGTCAAGCCGCCGAAGGCCCGGCGGGTCGCCGAGAAGATCGACTACGGCACCGTCGAGCACGCCGGCAAGCCACACCGCGGCCGGGTCACCGAGGAGGAGGCCCGACTGGTCCGCGAGCAGCTCGACGAGGTGAACAAGCGCCTCGCGGACGCGGGGATCCGCCAGGTCGACCCGGCCGACCCGGAGCACGCGGCCCGCTACGGCTTCCCCACCGCCTGACGCCCCGACGCCGGGCACGCGCCCCCGTGGCGCGTGCCCGGCCGGTGCGGGTCAGGCCCGCTTGCGGGTGATCTCGGCCAGGGCGCCCTCGACCGCGGACTCCAGAGCCGCCTTCTCCAGCCCGAGCCCGGTGAGCACGCCGTCGCCGCCCTCCTCCTCGAGCAGGGCGAGCAGGATGTGCTCGGTGCCGACGTAGTTGTGGCCGAGTCGCAGCGCCTCCCGGAAGGTCAGCTCCAGGACCTTCTTGGCCCGCGCGTCGTAGGGGATGAGGTCCGGGACCTGGTCGGCCTTCGCCGGCAGGGTCCCGCTGACCGCCTCCCGCAGCCGCTCCAGGGGTACGCCCCGAGCCACGATCAGCGCGGCGGCGAGCCCCTCCGGCTCGGCGAGCAGGCCGAGGGCGACGTGCCCCGGGGTGATCTCCGCGTTGCCGGCGGCGCGTGCCTCCTCCTGCGAGGACAGCACCACGTTGCGGGCTCGCTGGGTGAACCGGCCGAACCCGGCGTTCGGGTCGAGCGCGGCGGCCGTTTCGGCCTTCGCGGCGGACCGCTTCTGGGCGGCCTGCTTGCTCACCCCCATGCTGCGGCCGATCTCCGTCCAGGAGGCCCCCGACCGGCGGGCCTGGTCGACGAAGTGCCCAATCAGGTGGTCGGCGATGTCGCCCAGGTGGTCGGCGACCAGGACGGCGCCGGCGAGCTGGTCCAGCGCGTCGCCGTGCACCTTCTTGATGCCCTCGATCAGCTCGTCGAGGCGTACCGGATGGTCCATCTTCAGCGGCTCGGTCTCCTCCATGCGTCAACCATAGGTTGACGACCACGCCGCGTCAACCACCGGTTGACGATCTCCCGGGGCGCGGACGACGAAGCGCCCCGACCCGCGAGAGCGGGCCGGGGCGCCTGGTGGAGCGTGCGATCAGGCGACGAAGCGGGTACGGCGACGCCGGGCGATCAGGTAACCGCCCCCGCCGAGCAGCAGCAGCGCGCCGCCAACCCCGGCCAGGACGCCGATGTTCGCGCCGGTCACCGGCAGACCGCCGCCGGCGCCACTCTCGCCGGGCGCGCCCGGGGTTCCGCTGGGCACGGCCGTCGGCTCGGTGCCGCCCGTCGGGGTGGCGGTCGGGGTCGCCCCGGGGGTCGGGGTGGGCTGGGTGGTCGGCGGCGTCACGAGCTGGGCGTACGCGAAGTTGATCGCCCGCGGCGTCTCCGGCAGCGGCAGCTCCCGCTCGGCCAGCGTCAGGGCCGCCTCGGTGCCGCGTACCGCCGTGGTGCCCTGGCCGGCGTCGCCGTCGGCGAGCTTCTGCACGCCACCCTGGGCGTCGACCCACTCCTTGCTGTACCAGCGGAAGACGATCGAGGTGACCTTGTCGGGCCGCGCGTCGGCCTTGGCGGTCACCACGTCACCGACGATCGCGAGGGTCTGCTTCGCGGCCAGCTCGCTGTCGAACTCGCACCAGGCGGCCTCCAGGTTGCTGTCCACCGCGTACCAGCAGTTGTCGTGCTTGACGGCGAGGTCCAGGTCGTCGAGCACCCGGATCTGGACCACGAGCCCCTGAACCGGAGCGTCGCCGAGGTTGGTCACGCCGAGCGCGGCCGGCACCACCTCGCCGGGCTTGACCGGGTACTTCAGGTTGAGGCCCGTGGCCGGGTCCAGCTCGGTGACGGCGGCCAGCGTGGCGCTGTCCAGGGCCGGAGCGGCGTGCCCGGCGGCCGGCAGGGCGGCGACGCCGGCGGCGAGGACCGAGGCCCCCAGGGCGAGGCGGGCGGCGAAACGTACGGTCATGCGAAACCCCCGTATTCAGGATGACCGCAAGACCCTACTCACCCGCGCCGGGCGGCGGGGCCCGGCGAATGCCGCATACCGGTCGCGCGCATCCACTGTGGTCCACGCCATAGCCCGGGGTGGAGACGCCGCTGGCCGGCACCCCGTGTTCGGGGTGCCGGCCAGCTTGCGTGTGTCAGCTGTTCCAGTACTGGTTGACGATGTCGGCGGCCTGCTGCTCCCACTGGGCGTAGGCGTCCGGGTAGGCCGAGACCTGCACGGTCTGCGCGGCCTCGGTCAGCGGCATGTCCTGCCAGCCGTCGACCTGCTTCAGACCCTTGAGGAACGCCAGCGTCGAGTACTCGGGGTCGGTGATCTGCTCCGGCGTGCCCCAACCGCTGGACGGGCGCTGCTGGAACAGGCCCAGCGAGTCATGGTCGTTGCGGTCGCCGAGGTGGCCCAGGTTCTCCAGCTTCGACTCCTGCAGCGACGTCGCGATCGAGACCACCGCCGCCCGCTCCGGGAGACCAGCCTTCTTCGTCGCCGCGATGATCGCCTTCGCGTTGCCCACCTGCTCGTCGCTCAGGTCGATCCGCGACTGCGCGCCCTGCACACCATGCGGGATCAGCTTGCCCGCGTCCGGCTTCTCGGCCTGCACCACCGCCGCCTCCGACAGCCCCGCCGTCGGCGCCGCCTCGTGATGGTTCAGCGGACCGGCGGCCAGACCACCGGCGAAAGCCAGACCAGCAATACCCAGCACGCTCTTACGCAGCATCGTGTTCATGGGGGGTAGCTCCATTCGGGGGTTGGCGCACACACACGCCGACGGGGGTCGGCTAGGGGTGGTGGTGTGCGCAAGCGCCGTCAGGCGCTCAAAAGTCTTGGGGGATCATCGGCGCGCGGGGCGAGAGCCTCTTCGTCGCGCCGGGACCATGTACAACGACCGGCGGCCCACCATCATTCCGGGCCCGGCCACCCCGACCGGCGGGGCGTCCTCCTCGGTCGTGCACGGGGATACAACGACCCCCACCCACCGGCCATTCCACCGCCAGGGTGCCGCCGGCCACGCCGACCACCCGCACGAAACGGACACTCGCCCCAGCTCGACGCCCGTCGGTGGAACGCCATGGAGGCATCCCGACCCCGGAGACATCCATGGCGTTCCACTCAAGCGGTCGCGTTGGGCGGGAACCGGACATTCGCCGCACGACGGCGCAGACGATGTCGGACAGGCGAGACCCTTGGACGGGGTGGGGGGTGGGGTGGGCCGGAAGGGCGTCAGGCCCGGTCCGAGGAGGACCGGGCCTGACCGAACCGTGCGCCGCCAGGGACTCGAACCCCGAACCCGCGGATTAAGAGTCCGCTGCTCTGCCAGTTGAGCTAGCGGCGCTCGCCGGCAACGGCAGGAACGTTAACACGCCGCCGAGTGGCCCCCGCCAGGGGCGGCCACCCGTTCCACCGCGGGTGCCGCCCGACCCCGACCCAGGGCCGAAACAGGGCACCCTGTGGCAGACAGAACTCAGGCCCGGTGCATCGCACCGGGCCTGAGTTTCGCTTGTTGTGCGCCGCCAGGGACTCGAACCCCGAACCCGCGGATTAAGAGTCCGCTGCTCTGCCAGTTGAGCTAGCGGCGCTCGCTGACAACGGGGAGAACCTTAGCACGCGCGCCGAGCCGGGTTCCAATCCGATACCGGGCTCCACCCTTCGGTCGAGCTTAAGCGGCGAAAGCCCGCAAAGTTCGCAGCTGTCCGGCGACGGGGCGCAGTGTACGGGCCCTCATGCGGCACGATGTCCGCCAGGCACGCGAGAACAGAGGTGGGGATGGGCAGGTTCGCGCGGGCCGGGGCGATGGTGGGTGCCCTGGTCCTCACGGCGTCGCTGGCACTGACCGGGTGCGGCGACGACCAGAAGAAGCCGGCGTTCGTGGCCGGCGCGCAGCAGGGCGACGCGGCCGAGACCCCGTCGCCGGGCACGTCGGGCGAGCCGAGCCAGCCCGCCCTGCCGGCGCTGGCGGTGAGTCCGGCCGACGGGTCCGACAAGCGCCCCGTCAGCACCGAGATCAGCGCCCGGATCCCGGGTGGCGGCAAGGTGTCGAAGGTCGTCCTCACCGCCGCCAACGGCGCGACCGTCGCCGGGCGACTGCGCCGGGACGGCTCGTCCTGGGTGCCGTCGGCCCCGCTGAAGTACGCGACCCGGTACACCGCCACGGTCACCGGCGCCGGCGCGGACGGCCAGACCCGGCAGGGCACCAGCAGCTTCACCACGATGGCCAAGCCGAAGTCGATGATCGGCTCCGGGCTCTACATGTTCAGCGGCAAGACGTACGGGGTGGCCATGCCGGTGGTCGCCGAGTTCTCCCCGGGCATCCCGAAGAAGGATCGCGCCGCGGTGCAGAAGCGGATGTTCGTGCAGACCGACCCGCCGCAGCCGGGCGCCTGGCACTGGCTCTACAACGGCACGCAGGCCTACTACCGGGCGCCGGAGTACTGGAAGCCGGGCACCACGATCACCGTCCGGCTGGCGCTGGCCGGGATCCCGCTCAGCAACGGCCGCTACGGCAACGTCGACCGGAGCGCCACCGCCAAGATCGGCCGGGCCTTCGAGATGAAGGTCGACAACGCCACCAAGCAGATGACGGTGTACGAGAACGGCGCGGTGATCCGCACCCTGCCGGTGAGCCTGGGCAAGAAGAGCACCCCCTCCTCCAGCGGCACCATGGTGGTGATGGAGAAGAAGGAGTCCACGGTCTTCGACACCCGCGACGAGCCGGACCCCCGTAACCAGTACGTCACCGAGATCGACTTCGCCCAGCGGCTCACCTGGGGCGGCGAGTACATCCACGCGGCGCCCTGGTCGGAGGGCGTGCAGGGCCGGCAGAACGTCTCGCACGGCTGCGTCAACGTTTCGATGGCGATGGGCCGGTGGCTCTTCGGCAAGACGCTGGTCGGCGACCCGATCACGGTGAAGGGCACCGACCGCCGGCTGGAGCCGGGCAACGGCTGGACGGCCTGGAGCATGAGCTGGCGGCAGTTCGTCGAGGGCAGCGCCCTGCCGGTGCCCGAGGGCGGCCAGGGCTCGCCCTTCTGAGCAGGCGTAACGTGGGCGGACGCGCCACTGTCGGTGGCCGTTCGTCCGCGTACCGCCGGGGCGGAGGGGAGACCACTCCGCTCGACAAAGCGCCGCACGATATCGGAATCGTTACATCACGGGCGGGGTGTTTCGGTTCACAGCCGGCAACGGGTAACCGTTCCGGTGCGTCTGTAGGGGACGATGGGACCCGGGACCACGACTGTGAGGGAAACATGCGAGCTAGCCAGGACGAGCTGATCCGGGGCGGGACCGCCCGGCGCGGCGGGCGACGCCGCGTGTTCGCGGCCGCGGTGCTCGCCGCCGCCATGGCGCTGACCGGCTGCACCAGCGGCGACGGCGGGGACAAGTCGTCGAGTTGGCAGGGCGGCGGGGAGAGCGGCCCGAAGGCGGCGGCCACCATCACCGAGCCCGCCGCCGACGCCAAGGACGTGCCGGCCTCCACCGCCCTCAGCTTCACCACGAAGGACGCGGAGGAGACCACCGTCGAGCTGAAGGACTCCGCCGGCAAGGCCGTCGAGGGCCAACTCGCGAAGGACGGGAAGAGCTGGCTGCCGGACGGCGCGCTGGACTACGGCGAGACGTACACCGCCACGGTGACCGCGACCGGCGACGACGGCAAGCCGGCCACCGCGACCAGCACCTTCACCACCATGGCGAAGCCGGGCAAGCAGATTCGGGTCACCAGCTTCCTCGGCGACAACCAGGTCGTCGGCGTGGCCATGCCGCTGATCGTCAAGTTCGGCCGGGCCATCCCGGAGGACTACCGCGACGACCTGCAGCGCCGGATGACGGTCACCGCCAAGCCCGTCCAGGAGGGCATCTGG
This sequence comes from Micromonospora sp. NPDC004540, assembly GCF_040610095.1. Taxonomy (NCBI): domain Bacteria; kingdom Bacillati; phylum Actinomycetota; class Actinomycetes; order Micromonosporales; family Micromonosporaceae; genus Micromonospora; species Micromonospora sp. NPDC004540. Next base: position 15,657 of record NZ_JBEXLR010000077.1, on the reverse strand, counting down.
CACTGGGTGAGCCCGACCGAGGTGCACTACCGGCCGAAGGTGTACTGGAAGGCCAACAGCACGGTCAGCTACAAGGTGCAGGCGGGTGGGCTGCCGCTCGGCGACGGCTGGTACGGCCGCTCCGACCTCACCGTCGACATCAAGATCGGCCCGTCGTTCGTGATGACCGTGGAGAACCGCACCAAGCGGATGACGGTCACCAAGGACGGCAAGGTGATCAAGACGATCCTGGTGAGCCTCGGCAAGAAGACCACCCCGTCGTCCAGCGGCACCATGGTGGTGATCGAGAAGCTCCGCCACACGGTCTTCGACACCATGGAGGAGCTGGGCCCGGAGGAGGGCTACCGCACCGAGATCGACTACGCCCAGCGGCTCACCTGGGGCGGCGAGTTCATCCACGCCGCACCCTGGTCGGAGGGCGTGCAGGGCCGGACCAACGTCTCGCACGGCTGCGTGAACGTCTCGATGAAGGACGGCAACTGGCTCTTCGCCAACACCCGCATGGGCGACCCGATCACGGTGAAGGGCACCGAGCGCAAGCTCCAGAACGGCAACGGCTGGACCGACTGGAACATGAGTTGGGACGAGTACGTCAAGGGCAGCGCCGTGCCGTACGAGCCGCCGGCCGAGCCGGGCGACGACACCAGCCCGGCCGCCGACGAGCCGAGCGTCGAGCCGACCCCCTGACCGACGGCACCGAGCGGCCTCCTCCACCCCGGAGGGGGCCGCTCTGCGTTTGTCCGGCCGGAACAAGCCGGCCCGGATACGACGGAAGCCCCCTCCCGCAGGAGGGGGCTTCGTCATCTGGGGTGACTGATGGGAATTGAACCCACGACAACCGGGACCACAACCCGGTGCTCTGCCAACTGAGCTACAGCCACCATGCTCTCCGCGCCGGTCGACCCGGGCGGGGCGCGGACTAATAATAGCCACACCCCTGTCGGCGCCGTCCACCGGGTTCCGGGCGGCCCGCCCGGCGGGGCTCAGAGCTGGGCGGCGATCGCCTTGGCGCTCTCCACGTCCGGACCGGGCAGCGGCACGAAGACCGTCCGCCGGTAGTACTCCAGCTCGCGGATGCTCTCCCGGATGTCGGCCAGCGCCCGGTGGGCCAGCCCCTTCTGGGGCTGCCCGAAGTACACCCGCGGGTACCAGCGCCGGCAGAGCTCCTTGATCGAGGAGACGTCGATCATCCGGTAGTGCAGGTGGGCGTCCAGCCGGGGCATGTCGCGGGCGATGAAGCCGCGGTCGGTGGCGATCGAGTTGCCGCAGAGCGGGGCAGTCCGCGGGTCCTTCACGTGGCTGGCGACGTAGTCGAGGACCATGTCCTCGGCCTCGGCGAGGGTGACCGTGGAGCGGCGCACCTCCTCGGTGAGGCCGGATTTGCCGTGCATGGTGCGCACGATCTCCGGCATCGCCTCCAGCGCCGCCTCGTCGGCGTGGATGACCACGTCGACGCCCTCCCCCAGCACATTGAGGTCGGGGTCGGTGACGAGAGCGGCGACCTCGATCAGCTTGTCCCGGCCGAGGTCTAACCCGGTCATCTCACAGTCGATCCAGACGAGAAGATCAGCCACCGCAACAGACTACGCGCCGCCGACCCGCCCGCGCCTGAAGCACCCTCGCCGAGGTGGACCGCTAGGGTTTTCCCGTGCCAGCCGAACCCGTCGCGCCACCCGCCGTCACCGACGACGATCCGGGCGGGCGTACGGCCCGTCGGCTGGTCACGGTGGTGGCGCTCGCGGCGGTGCTGCCGGCGCTCTACCTGCCCGGCCTGGTGCACGACTTCTTCGATCTCAAGATCTACATGCGGGCGATGGACTGGTGGGCGGCCGGCCACCCGCTCTACGACTACGTCCAGCCGGACCGGGTGCAGGGCGCGCTCTACTTCACCTATCCCCCGTTCGCGGCGCTGCTGCTGCGGCCGTTCGCGCTGCTGCCGCTCGGCGCCACCATCGCGATCTTCACGGTGCTGACCGTGGTCGGCGTGGTGGTGACCACCCGCTGGCTGGTGCTGCCCGTGGTCCGGCGGCACGACCTGCCCAGGCTGTTCACCGTCACGGTCGCCGTGCTGCTGGTCCTGGCGGTGGAGAGCACCCGGGAGACGCTCACCTTCGGGCAGATCAACATGCTGCTGGTGGTCCTGATCCTGAGCGACCTGCTGTTCGCCGTACCTCAGGGGCGGCGCTGGGCCGGCGTGGGCGTGGGACTGGCGGCGGCGCTCAAGCTCTTCCCCGGCATCTTCGTGCTCTACCTGCTGGCCACCCGGCGCTGGCGGGCGGCCGTGGTGGCCGCCGTGACCGCGGCGCTGGCCACGCTGCTCGCGGCGGCGGTCGCGCCCGGCGACTCGTGGCGGTTCTGGACCCACGAGCTGTGGGCGACCGACCGGGTGGGCCGGACCGACTACACCGGCAACCAGTCGCTGTTCGGCCTGCTCAGCCGGATCACCGCGCCGGACAAGCCCAGCCAGCTTCCCTGGCTGCTGCTGGCGCTGCTGGTCGCCGGGTACGGGCTGTGGCGGGCCGCCCGCGCGGCCCGGGCCGGGGACGCGCTGGCCGGCCTCACCCTGACCGGCCTGGTCGGTGGGCTGGTCAGCCCGATCACCTGGACCCACCACCTCTACTGGTTCATCCCGGCGGTGGTGGTGCTGGTCGACGCGGCGCTGGCCGCCGACCGGGACACGGTGGAGGGTGCCCGCCGGCGGCGCTGGTTGCTCGTCCTCGCCGTCGGCACCGGCTTCGTGATCGTCTACGGGGTGGTCACCTTCCAGGACTGGGGTGTCGCACCGGCGCGCACCGACAACCCGGGCGAGTTCGTCGCCCGCAACGCGTACGTGCTGCTCAGCCTGCTGCTGCTGGCCGTGCTGCCGAGCCGCCGGCGGGCGCCGGAGCGGGCCGGGACCGCGGCCGGGAACTTGCACTAACTGGACAGACCTCGCGACAAGCGGCGTTCGGCGCTAATCTGGTCCCAACTACCTCAGGTTTCTCCCAGGTAGCACCGATCCCCCGGTGACGGTGGCCCTCCGCGTCGGCAGCGCGGAGGGCCGCCCGCCGTCGGAGGGCCGGTTCACTCGTCGACCGGCGGGGCCGGCCGGACCGGGCGGGGCGTCCCGGCGGTGGTCACCGGGGGCCACGACCACTCCGGGTCGGGCAGGTCGGCGAGGCTCCCCGGCCGCCGGCTCGGCACCGGGCCGATGGCCGCGCGGGACCGCTCGGCGGGCGCCGACCCGACGGAGACCAGTTGCCGATCCGGCAGGGTGGACGGCTCCGGCCGCCGGCCCAGCCCGCTGAGCGAGCTGACCCCCAGCCGGCCGGCCAGCACCGGAACCTGGTCCGGCTCGACGACGAAGACCACCTCGCGCGGGCGGACCGGGCGCAGCAGCAGCACCACGGCGAGGACCACCAGCAGCGTCCCGCCGGCCAGCAGCGCCCAGGCCACCCCGGGGAACCAGCCGGCGCGCAGTTCGGCGCGCAGGTCCAGGGCCAGGTCGGCCCGCCCGTCCGGCCGCATCACCACCAGGCTCAGCGACCGGTCGGCCAGCTCGGCCGGGCTCCACTCCAGGGCGCCGATCCCCTCGCGTACCCAGAAGTCCTGGCCGAGCGGGACGGCGGCGGCGGTGCCGGCGGTGGCCGGGTCGAGGCGGACCGGCAGCGGCCCGCGGGCCAGCGCGACCCGGCGCACGGCGGCGTGCGGGACGTCGGCCAGCCACCGTCGCACCTGGTCGGTCGGGGCGAGGCCGAGGAAGGCGGGGCCGTCGGCGGTCCGCGCCGTGAGCCGCAGCCGGGCCTGCCCGGCCCGGGCGACCGGCGCCTCGGCGCGGAGCAGGGCGTCCACGTCGGTCACCACGACCGCCCGGGCGGGGGTGCGGATCGTCTCGAAGCGGGCGGCGAACCCGCCGTCCGGGTCGGTGTGCCGCGCGGCGAGCCAGAGCCCGGCGCCCGCCAGCAGAGCCGGAATCCCCACGGTCAGCAGCAGCATGCCGGCGATCGTGCGCACGAAACGCATTCGCGTCGTCCCCCTCGGTAGCGAAGTACCCGGCCGACCTTACCGACGCCGGCCAGACGATCGCCGGATATCCACGGCACGCACCCGAAGAACCGCGGAAAGGCCGCCGGCCCGCCGGAAGATCCGGGGGACCATTCCGGCTCGGCGTGTCTGACGCCACGCCGCGACCCGGAACGGTCGACGGGCCGGCGGCGCGGACGCGGGTCACGACTTCGCGGCGGGCTCCCGGCGGGTACGCAGGAAGGCCAGCCCGCCGAGGATCAGGCCGGCCAGGCCGGCGACCAGACCGGCCACGCCGAACGCGGTGGCCGCGCCCGTGTCGGCGTCGGCGTCGTCGTCATCGTCGTCGGCGGCGGCCGCCGGGGCGCTGGCGACCGGCGAGGCGGACGCCGTGGCGGCGGTCAGGGTGAGCACCGGGGCCGGGTTCTCCGGCTCCTCCGCGCCCGGCGTGGGCTCCTCGATCCAGCGGGAGACGTTGCCGTCCGAGTAGGTCTGGAGCACCTTGAACACCATCCGGTCGACCTGCGGCAGCGGGCCCATCGACACCGGGAACTCCTGGAACTCGCCCGGCTTGACCCCGCCGTTCGGGGCGGCCGTCCAGGTCAGCTTGGAGACCGCCTCGGTGAGCTGGCTGCCGTGCACCTCGATCGGCGGGTCGACCTTGCGCTTCTCCACCGCCACCGTCCAGCCCGGCACCGGCATGGTGGAGACCGAGCCGACCGGCGCGTTCTCCGGCAGGTTCACCTCGACCTTGGTGGTCGACGCCGTGTCGCTCTCGTTCGGCACCCGGAAGGCGAAGCGGCCGTAGCTGCCCTGCGCGGCCTCCTTCGGGTTGACCGTGACGTGCGCCGAGGCCGGCCCGGCCAGGCCGAGCACGGCCGTGGCCACGGCGGCGAGGGTGAGCGCGGCGGCAGTTGCGGGACGCCGGAGACGGATCATGTGGGTGAGCCTTCCGTTACTTGACGGGCACGGTGGCGGTCACCGTGGCCTGGTCGATCTCGGATGTGCGGACGGTGAAGCGGAGCTGCCACTGCCCCGCCGCCGGGAGGTTGATCTCGCCGAAGGCGTGGTTGTCGGTCAGCGGCAGCAGCGGGATCGTGATCGGCTCGATGCCGGCCGACGGCAGCGCGGCGGTGGCCTTCCACTCCTGCACCGGCTGGGGCCGGTTGTCCTTGGTGTACGCGTAGAGGTGCAGCGAGTTGCTGCCGGTCTCGGCCGGGTCCAGCTCGACCTGCAGCGAGTAGAGCGGGCTGCTCAGCGTGGTGGAGAAGTAGCCGGCCGGGGCGCCGGCCACGTCGGCCGAGGCGGTCCGGGCCGGGGTGGTCTGCACCAGCGTCGCCGAGAGGCCGAGCACCACGGCGGTGATCGCCAGTTCGGCCATCACGGCCCGCCGCATCGAGCCCGGGCGCCCCGCGGCGGTGCGCCGCCGGACCAGCGCCCGGGAGTACGCGGCCACCCCGATCACCAGCGCGAACAGCACGATCTTGGCGAGCAGCAGCCGCCCGTACGTGGTGTCGACCAGCGCCTTCGGGGTGGCCACCTCGATCAGCCCCTGCACGGTGCCGGCGAGCAGCAGCGCGGCCACCGCGAGCGCCGCCCAGCGGGACCAGATCGGCAGGATCGCGTCCAGTTCCCGCTCGTCGCCCCGGCGCAGCAGGAAGGCCGCGAGCATCACCAGGCCGCCCAGCCAGACGGCCATGCTGCCCAGGTGCACGGCGTCCACCACCACCGACACGGCGGGCGCGGGCGAGGCGGCCGGGTGGCCCGCCAGGGGCCAGGTGAACAGCGCCGCCCCGCCGAGGATGGCCAGGATGATCCCGTCGGTGCGGCCGACCGGGCCGGCGAACAGCGGCCGGAGCAGGAACGCCGCCGCGGCGAGCAGGCCGAGCCGGACCAGGTGCGCGGTGCCGTAGGCGCTGCCCAGCACGTCGCCGAAGCCGGAGCCGGTGACGTCGAACAGGCCACCGCCGTTGGTGTAGGGCACCTGGAGCCACAGCTCGGCCAGGGTCGCCACGGCCAGCAGGCCCAGCCCCGACCAGGCCAGCCGGGCGGGACCGCGCCGGGACAGCCGGCGCGGCCAGAGCGCGGCCAGCACCAGGGCCGGGCCGACGAGCAGCAGCAGCCCGGCGTAGCCCAGGTACTTGGCCACCTTGACGGCGTTGCCCACCACCGGGTTCGCCCGGGTGTCCGCGCCGCTGTCGGTCGGCGGCGTGGACGGCGCGCCGACCGAGTAGGTGAACGCCCCGGAGACCGGGTGGCTGTCGGCCGAGATGACCCGGTAGCTGACCAGGTAGGTGCCGCGCGCGCCGGACGGGTCCACCGGGATGGTGACCACCGCGCCCTTGAAGGTGGGCTCGCCCCGGTCGGCCCGGGAGCCGTCGGGGGCGATCACCCGGACCTTGTCGGGGACCTTGCGGACCCCCTCGCTGAAGGTGATCACCACTTCGGCGGGCGCGCTGGGCACCACGGCCGAGGCGGCGGGGCTGCTGCTCACCAGCACCGCGTGGGCGCTGGCCGGGGTGGCCGGGGCCAGCAGCAGGGCGACGAGGGTGACCAGCAGGCCGGCGGCGGTCCCCAGCCGGGCGGCCCAGGGGCGGTCGGCGACGGCCGCGGGGCGGCGGCGTACGGCAGCAGTCATGACCATCATGCTTCCCGAACCGTGCGGCGTCCGGCGACCCGACCTCATCCGCGTCCCGGCGCCGTGGCCGGCCGCTGCTCCGGCTCGCCGGCCACCCGGAGCCGCCCGGCCCGGGCCCGCGGGTCCTCCCCGCCCCGGCCGGCGGGAAGCGCCACGCGTACGTCGTCGCACGTCATGAACGGGTAGTCGGCGGGCGGACCGGAAAAGTTCCCGGCGTGGGCGGGACCACGGATTGGGCCGAAGGACCCTGTCCGGCACAGGTACGCCGCGTAACCTCGTCTGACGTGATCCCCGCCCCGCGCGACACCTCCGCCGGCCGCCCCGCGACGGCGGCGCACGAGGCTGCGCGGGACGCCGCGACCGACTGGGCGCTCGCCGCCCGGGACGGCGATCCGGCCGCCCAGGCCGCCTTCGTCCGGGCCACCCAGGCCGAGGTGTGGCGGTTCGCCGCCGCCCTGGTCGACCCGGACAGCGCGGACGACCTGACCCAGGAGACGTACCTGCGGGCGTTCCGGGCGCTGCCCGGGTTCGAGGGGCGGTCCACCGCCCGGACCTGGCTGCTCGGCATCGCCCGGCGGACCTGCGCCGACCACCTGCGCACGGTGGTCCGCCGCCGGCGGCTGGACGCGCGGCTCGCCGCGCACGCGGCCACCGACCGGCCGTACCCGGACCCGGCCGGGCAGCTCGGCGCCAGCGACCTGGTCCGCCGGCTGCCCGCCGAACGGCGGTCCGCGTTCGTGCTCACCCAGCTGCTCGGCCTGTCGTACGCCGAGGCCGCCGCGGTGGAGGGGGTGCCGGTGGGCACCATCCGCTCCCGCGTCGCCCGGGCCCGCGACGAGCTGGTCGAGGCCGTCGGCGACGCGCTGACCGGCTGATCGTGGAACTTTCCTCGGATCCGGGACGACAAATGATCGTGACCGCACCCCGCACCCGCGCCGCCCGCTGGCCCGCCGTCCGGCCCTGGCTCGGCATCGCGGCCCGCCTCGGGCTGGCCGCCGTCTGGTTGGTCGCCGGTGGCTCGAAGATCGACGACCTGGCCGCCTCCGGCCGGGCGGTCAACGCCTACCAGGTGATGCCGTACGACCTGGCCACGGTGATCGGCGCCGCGCTGCCCTTCGTCGAGCTGGCGCTCGGCGTGCTCCTGCTGGTCGGCCTGGCCACCCGCGTGGCCGCCGGCGTCTCCGCCGCGCTGCTGTTGGTCTTCATCACCGGCATCGCCTCGGCCTGGTCCCGCGGCCTGGCCATCGACTGCGGGTGCTTCGGCAGCGGCGGCCAGCTCGCCGCCGGCCAGGCCCCGAGCTACCTCCCGGAGATCCTCCGGGACCTGGGGTTCCTGGTAATGGCCGGGTTCCTGCTGATCTGGCCCCGCACTCCGTTCTCGGTGGACGGCTGGCTGGCGGGCGACACCGTGGAGGTCGAGGATGAGTAGTCGCAAGGGGCGGAAGGACGCCGCCCAGGTGGTCCGGGCCCAGCTCGCCCGGGAGAAGCGGCGCACCCGCACGATCTGGACCTCCGTCGCCGCGGTCGCGGTGCTGGTGATCGCCGGGTTGATCGGCTGGGCGGTCTACTCCAGCCAGAAGTCGGAGACCTTCACCACCCCGCCCGGCGCCAACCCGCCCGGCACCGCCATCGTCCTCGGCCAGGGCCCGGTCACCGTCGACCTCTACGAGGACTACCTCTGCCCGGTCTGCAAGCAGTTCCAGGAGACCAGCGGCGCGACGATCAACCAGTTGATCAGCGACGGGAAGATCCGGGTGAACTTCCACCCGGTGGCCTTCCTCAACCGCTTCTCCACCACCGAGTACTCCACCCGCTCCTCGGCCGCCGCCGGCTGCGCCGCCCAGGGCGGCAAGTTCAAGGAGTTCACCGACCAGCTCTTCGCCCGGCAGCCGGCCGAGGGCAGCGCCGGGCTCAGCGACGACGAGCTGATCGACATCGGCGCCGGCGTCGGGCTCAACCGGGACGACTTCGGCTCCTGCGTGCAGGACGGGAAGTACAAGGGCTGGACCGAGCACGTCACCGACGACGCCAGCAAGTCCGGCGTGACCGGCACCCCCACCATCCGGGTCAACGGCAAGGACGTCGAGGACCGCAGCCCCGAGGGGATCAGGGCGGCCGTGGAGGCGGCCGGCAAGTGATCCCCGCACCGCTGCGGCGGGCCGGCCTGGTGGTCACCGCCGCGCTCACCGCCCTCCTCGCCCTGGCCACCCCGGCCGCCGCGCACGGCGCGGACGCCCCCGACGGCACCGACTACCGGGCCGAGGTCACCGGGATCGGCCCGGCCCGGCCCGGACTCACCGCCCGGATGGTCGAGGCGGGCGCCCGGCTGGAGCTGACCAACCACACCGGGGCCGACGTCGAGGTGCTCGGCTACTCCGGCGAGCCGTACCTGCGGATCGGGCCCGCCGGGGTGTACGAGAACAGCCGCTCCCCCGCCACCTACCTGAACCGCACCCTCGCCGGGGACACCCAGCTCCCGCCCGAGGCCGACCCGGCGGCCGCGCCGGCCTGGCGGCGGATCTCCGACGGTCCGACCGCCCGCTGGCACGACCAGCGGACCCTCTGGCTGGAGTCGGACCCGCCCGCCCAGGTGGCCGCCGACCCGGGCCGCGAGCAGCGGGTCCGCGACTGGGTGGTGCCGCTGCGCGCCGGCACCGGGACGGTCGAGGTGCGCGGCACGCTGGACTGGGTGCCGCCGCCGGACGCGTACCCCTGGTGGGTGGCGGCCACCCTCGGTCTCCTGGTGATCGGCGCGGCCGGGCTGGTCCCGGCCGGCACGGCCACCGGCGTCCGCGCGCTGCGCGGGGTGGGCGCGCTGCTCGCCCTGGGCGGGGCGGCGACCGTCGCGTTCACCGTCGGCAAGGCCGTGGACACCGGCGCCGCCGGGGCCGGCGGGGTGCTGCTCGAACTGCTCTCCGGGCAGCTGTGGACGCTGCTCACCGCGCTCGGCGCGCTCGCCGCCGGCGGGTACGCGCTGGCCCGCCGCCCCGCCGCCGACTTCGCGCTGGCCCTGGCGGGCGCCTGCCTGACCCTGTTCGCCGGCGTGTCGAACCTGGCCGTCCTGTCCCGCTCGGTGGCCCCGGTCGCCGGCCCGCCCACCCTGGCCCGCGTCCTGGTCACCGTGGCCCTGGCCACCGGCGCGGGCGCGGTCGCCGCCGGCCTCCTGCGCCTGCGCGCCGCCTCTCGGGCGGCGCCGGGCACTCCCGCGACGCCCGTGGCGCGCTGACTCAGGACGGGCGGGGCACGAAGCCGTAGGGCAGTTCGAGGCGGTGCTCGGCGAGCAGCCGGTCGTCGGAGAGCAGGTCCAGGGTGGGGGCGTCGGCGACGATGCGGCCGGCGTCCAGGATCACCGCCCGGTCGCACAGCTCCGCCGCGTACGGCAGGTCGTGGGTGACCATGAGCAGGGTCACCGGGAGGCCGCGCAGGATCTCCGCCAGCTCCCGGCGGGCGGCCGGGTCGAGGTTGGACGACGGCTCGTCCAGCACCAGGATCTCCGGGCGCATGGCGAGCACGGTGGCCACCGCCACCCGGCGGCGCTGCCCGAAGGAGAGGTGGTGCGGCGCCCGGTCCCGGTGCTCGCTCATCCCCACGGCGGCGAGCGCCTCGTCCACCCGGGCGGCCAGCTCCGCCCCGCGCAACCCCAGGTTGGCCGGCCCGAACGCGACGTCCTCGGCGACGGTGGGCAGGAAGAGCTGGTCGTCCGGGTCCTGGAAGACGATGCCCACCCGGCGGCGGATCTCGGCCAGGGTGTCCCGGTCCCGGCTCACCGCCAGGCCGCCGACGCTGACCGTGCCCTCCGTCGGGGTGAGGATCCCGTTGAGGTGCAGCACCAGGGTGGTCTTGCCGGCGCCGTTCGGCCCGAGCAGTGCCACCCGGTCGCCGCGCGGCACGGTCAGGTCCACCCCGTGCAGGGCGACGTGACCGTCCGGGTACGCGTACCGGACGCCACGGACGTCCAGGGAGGGCGGCTGCTGCACGTACCCGATCATGTCAGGACGAGCGCGACGGCGGCGATGGAGACCGCGATCGCCGGCACGGTCGCGGCGGCCGCCCACTGGCCTGCGGTGGCCGCGCCCGCGCCCTGCCACACCGCCGGCATCCGGCCGGTGTAGCCGCGGGAGACCATGGCCAGGTAGACCCGCTCGCCCCGCTCGAAGGCGCGCAGGAAGAGCGCGCCGACCCCGGCGGCGAAGCCGCGCAGCTGCCAGAGGAAGCGCGGGTCGTCGCCGCGGGACACCCGGGCCACCCGCATCCGCCGGGCCTCCCCCACGAGCACGTCCAGGTAGCGCAGCATGAAGGTGGCGATCTGGGTGAGGATCTGCGGGCAGCGCAGCCGGTCCAGGCCCACGATCAGGTCCCGCGTCGTCGTGGTCGCCGCCAGCAGGAGCGACGCGAGCACGCCGAGCGTGCCCTTGGCCAGGATGTTCCACGCGCCGTGCAGCCCGTCGACGGAGAGGCTCAACCCGGCCACCTCGACCCGTTCCCCGGTGCCGAGGAACGGCAGCGCGAACGCGAACAGCACGAACGGCAGCTCGATCAGTGCCCGGGCGAGCAGCCAGCGGGGCCCCACCCGGGCCAGCGCCGCCACCGCGACGACCAGCAGGGCGTACCCGCCGAAGGCCCAGTACGCCTCGCGAGGGGTGGCGACCACCGCGACGGTGAAGAGCACCATCGCGGCGATCTTCACCTCGGGCGGGAGGCGGTGCACCGGGGAGGACGACTCCCGGTAGAGCACGTGGGTGTGACCGGCGCCCATCTGCGGCTCAGCGGGTGCGCGCCGGGCGCTCTTCGGCGCTCGGGTCGCTCGCGGGGCCGGCCGAGCCGGTCGCCGGGCCGGTCGCCGGGCCGGTCGCCGGGCCGGTCGCCGGGCCGCGGCGGCGGGCCAGCCAGAACAGGCCGCCGCCGAGGGCGAAGGTGAGCAGCACGCCGAGCACGCCGGACAGGCCGGTGGAGAGGAAGCCGTCGCCCACCCCGCGCACGCCGTAGTCGGCGAGCGGGCTGTCGGCCAGCTCGTGCTCCTTCGCCTCCTGCGCCGGGCAGCTGCCGCCGGTGATCTCGTCGTCGGCGTTCACCGTGCAGCCCTTGAGCAGCGACGAGTCGAGCCCGTCCGGGTGCGCCGAGGCGTAGTTGCTGACCACGCCGGCCAGCAGCAGGGCGACCAGCAGGCCGCCGAGGACGAACGGCCAGGAACGCTTGCTCATCGGGCACCTCCGGCGACCGGGACGGCGGGAGCCGGCACGGCCGGCTTCAGGGCGCGCAGGGCGTAGACCAGGTCGGGGCGGACCTTGGCGACGGTGACCACGGTGGTCGCGGTGATCAGGCCCTCGCCGATGCCGATCAGCAGGTGGACGCCGGCCATCGTGCCGGCCAGCCCGGTGAGGTTGCCGCCCAGGTCGGTGGTGCCGCCCAGCCAGTACTGGAGCACGAAGCCCTGGGACGCCACCACGACGCTGACCAGCGCGGACACGAAGGCCGTGACGGCGAGGCCGGCCGGGGTGCGCGGCAGCACCCGCAGCAGCAGCGCGATCAGCAGGTAGGCGGCGGCGGTGCCGAGGATCGCCATGTTGGTGATGTTGAGGCCGAGCATGGCCACCCCGCCGTCGCCGAACACCAGCGCCTGCACGACCAGCACCACGGCGACGCAGAGCGCGCCGACCCACGGGCCGACCAGCAGGGCGGCGAGGGCGCCGCCGAGCAGGTGGCCGCTGACCCCGGCCGTGAAGATCGGGAAGTTGAGCATCTGCACGGCGAAGATGAACGCGGCCACCAGGCCGGCCATCGGCGCCAGCCGGTCGTCGAGGTCACGGCGGCCGCGCAGCACGCAGACGGTGAGCACGGCCAGCGCGAGGGCCGCGAACACCGCGGCGACGGGACCGTCGATGATCCCGTTCGAGATGTGCATCGCCAGGGTTTCCACGCGCTGAGCTTATTTGCGTGCGGACGTTGTTGCCAATCCCTTGCAACAAGCCATGGTGATCATCACGCGGGGCGGCGCGTCGCCACCCACCCCGGGCCGGACGGCGGCGGTATCGTCAGCGCCATGACCGACCGCCTGAACCCCGGCGACCCCGCCCCCGAGTTCACCCTCCCCACCGACAGCGGCGGGACCTTGTCCCTGGCCGACCTGCGCGGCCGCAAGGTCATCCTGTACGCGTACCCGGCCGCCATGACGCCCGGCTGCACCAAGCAGGCCTGCGATTTCCGCGACTCGCTCGCCTCGCTCCAGGCCGCCGGCTACGAGGTGGTCGGCATCTCCCCCGACAAGCCCGAGAAGCTGGCCAAGTTCCGCGACCGGGACGGCATCACCTTCCCGCTGGTCGCCGACACCGACAAGGCGGTGCTGACCGCGTACGGCGCGTTCGGCGAGAAGCAGATGTACGGCCGGACCGTCACCGGGGTGATCCGCTCGACCTTCGTCGTCGACGAGGACGGGAAGATCGAGCGGGCGCTCTACAACGTCAAGGCCACCGGGCACGTCGCCAAGCTCCGCCGGGACCTCGGCCTCGACTGAACCTGTCGCACGCCGCCGCTACCCTGCGCGCATGCCTCGATACAAATACTCTCCCGAGGCTCTTTCGTCAGCAGCGGCGGAGGCACGGAGCATCGCCGAGGTGCTTCGGCTGCTGGGAATACGGATGAGCGGCGGATCGCACGCCCATATCAGCCGGCAGCTGAAGCGCTTCGGCATCGACACCTCACACTTCACCGGGCAGGGGCACAGCCGCGGCGCGCAGGGTCACCGGCAGGCACCGTCGGAGACTCTGGTTCGGCTGCCACCGGACGCGGTCAGAACGCCCGGCTTCCGGCTCCGGCGCGCCCTGGCTGCCATCGGCGTGCCCGAACGATGTGAGATCTGCGGCCTCGGCCCGAGGTGGCAGGACGCTCCACTCATCCTCCACGTCGACCACATCAACGGTGACCGGCTCGACAACCGGCCGCCCAACCTGCGGCTACTGTGTCCCAACTGCCACAGCCAGACGGCAACCTTCGCCGGCCGCGTCCGAACGCCGGTCGACGCGCCAGCCTCGCCGGGCGTCTCGGCGGCTTGCAGCGAATCAGGCGACGGACCGCCGCCGGATGCCGAGACCTTGGTCCGGGAGGTCAGCGCCAGCCACGTGACGACCGTCGAGGCCGCCCGCCTCCTCGGCTGCACGAGAGACCACGTGAGCAGGATGCGGCGGCGCCTCGAAGCGACAGGAACCATCGCACCGCCACCGCGCGTCCGTGACCGGCCGATCCAGCACAGGTTCCGGGATTCCGTCATCCGGTTCGCACTCGCGCACCCCCAGGCCGGATCCCGGAAGATCGCCGAGGCGCTGACCGATGCCTCCGGCGCCGGCGCGGCGATCAGTCATCGCACCGTCCAGGCGATTCTCCGGGAGGCTGGGCTCGCCACGCTGGAGGCCCGACGCTCTAGACTCAGCAGGTCTGCGGGAGTGGCGTAACAGGCAGGCGCGATAGGTTTAGGTCCTATTGTCCGAAAGGACGTGGGGGTTCGACTCCCCTCTCCCGCACCAGTCCGATGTCGTGAAGGTCACGAACGGGGTTCACGTCGCGTCGTCTCGCGCAGGATGGCGGGCGTGAACCTGCGCTTCGTCCTGGACCCCGATCTCACCCCTGAGCTGCGCGAGCAGATCATCGCCCTCTGGGTGGACGTGACCAACGCCGGCGGCGCCGTCGGCTTCGTCGCCCCCGTGACCGAGGCCGAGGTGCGGCCCACGGCCGCGGCGACCTTCGCCGCGATCAGCGACGGGCCGGACCGGCTGCTGCTCGGCTACGAGGGGGACCGCCTCGTCGGCGTCCTGATCATCGCGGACAACCGGTTCCACCTGAAGACGCACTGGCGGGTGCTGAAGCGGGTCATGGTGCACCCCGACACGCAGGGGCGCGGCTACGGCGCGGCGCTGATGCGCGAGGCCGAGCGGATCGGCCGGGAGCTGGGCCTGGCGGCGCTGCACGTGACGGTCCGGGACGGGCTGGGCCTCGGCGGGTTCTACGAGCGCCTCGGCTACCGCGAGGTCGGGCGGCTGCCCGGAGCGCTGCGGCTCGCCCCCGGCGACGACCGGGACGAGGTCTTCATGTGGCTCGACCTGGAGGCCGCCGGGGCCTGACTCCGCCTCCGGTGCCGGGCCTGTTCGTCCAGCCGGCCACGCCGACGCGGACCGGCGAGCCGAGAACGGTCAGCCGCAGCCGGCGGGAGCCGGGGCGAGGGTGACCGGCGGGGCGGCGGCCGCGTCCACCACGGCGGGAGTCCCGGGCGGCGCGGTGGCCGACGGGGTGGCCGAGGCGCTCGGCCGGGGACTGGGCCGGGCCGACGGCGAGCGGCTGGGCGTGGCCGACCGGGGCGCGGCGGCGCCGTACATCCGGACCGTGCTGCGCTGGACCTGGCCGGGGAGCATCCGGATGCCGGTGGCGGTGGCGCGGTGGCCGTACACGTCGGTGACCCGGATGGTGTACGGACCGGGGCCGGCGCCGGAGGAGATGAGCCAGTAGTTGTAGTCCTGGCGGACGGCGGCGCGCCAGGAGCCGCCCTGCCGCACCTCGACGGCGCGCAGCGGGTTGCCGTGGTCGCCGACCAGGACGGCGAACCACCACGGCGAGGCGCCCTCCTTGACGCGGAAGGTGAGCGGGCCGGGCAGCGGCGGGTCGACCACCGCGCGGTAACTGACCTTGACGACGCCCTGCACCGGATCGGCGATCCGGGCGAACGCCTCGGCGGAGAGGTCGAGGTGGCCGGGTTCGCACTCCGGGCACTGGTCCATGACGAGGACCCGGACGGTTCCCCTGGGTCCGGTCACGTCGAGGTGGCCGCCGCAGGACGCGCCGGCCGCGTACTCGCCGGGGCCGAGGGCCACGTAGAGCCGGTTGGCGGGCGCGGTGGGCCGGGAGCAGTTGCCGCCGGCCCCCTTCGAGTCGTAGAAGGTCGCCTTTCCGGTGTGGACGGTGCCGCCGAGCGGCGGGGCGGCGAGCGCCCCGGCGGGCAGGGCGCGGGCCGGCGGTGCGGCGCAGGCGGGGAG
>NZ_JBEXLR010000076.1:0-31171 GCF_040610095.1 Micromonospora sp. NPDC004540 | reverse complement strand
CGACGGTCCGGCGTCCGGCGCTCCCGCCCGGCGGCCGGTGCCCGCCTCCGCGGTGCTGCCCGACCCGGCCACCCCCGAGCCGCCGCGCCCCGGCGCGGCCCCGGCCGGCGCGCTGGACGCCGTCGCGGTGCGCCGGGTCTGGCCGGAGGTGGTGGGCAAGGTCAACCGGAGCAACAAGCGGATCGCGGCGCTGATGCGCGACGCGGTGGTCCGCGACCTGGACGGCGACACACTGGTGCTGACCGTGAAGTCGACGGTGCTGGCGAAGATGATGGCCGATCACGCCGCCGTGCTCACCGACGCGCTCTACGAGGAGTTGGGCGGCCGCTGGCAGATCCGGTGCGAGGTGGCCGGCGAGCGGGGCGCGGCCTCGCTCGGCGGCCCGGCCCGCCCCTCCGGTTCGTCCCGCGCGACGTTCTCCGACCCGGCCCCGGCACGCCCGGCGTCCGAAACGGCCCCGGCGCGCCCGGCGGCCGGCCCGGACACCGCACCGGCCCGTCCGGCCGATCCGTCCGACGCGCCGGGGAACAACGCCGGCGGCTCGGCCGGGGGTCGGCCCGGGGATGCCGCCAGCTCCGGTTCCCCGGTGAACCATGCCCGTGGCTCGGCCGGGGGTCGGCCCGGGAACGCCGCCGGCCCGTCCGGTGGAGCTCGCGCGTCGGAGCCGTCCGGTGGTTCGGCCCGCCGGCCGGCCGGCCCGGCCACGCAGGGGACGGCTGCCGGCGGGGACGACGACGAGGAGGACTGGCCGGAGCCGGCCCGACCGGGTGGCGTCGGGGAGCCGGCGGGTACCGGCGGTGCCCCCACGGCGGTGGCCGGCGGGGACGACTGGCCGGAGGCCGCCCGCCCGGGCGGGGTGGCCGCGGTGACCACGCCCACCGCGCCGGCCGCCATGTCAACGACAGTCGCGGCGCCGGCCGTACCGAAGCCGGCCGGACCGCCGGCCACGGCGCCGTCGCCGGCGGGTGGTGGCACGCCGAAGAACAGCGCGATCGCGGCGGCCCGAGCGGCTGCGGCGGCGGCCGCCGCCGGTGGCGGGCCGGGCAAGGGCCCGCGGGCGGCGCAGGCGACCCGGAAGACGGCGGACGTCGACTGGGCCGGGGAGCCGCCCTACGATCCCGACTACGACGGGCCGGTCGGCAACCGGTCGGCGGTCGCCGCCCCGGCGGCGCCCGCCTACGAAGGCTTCGACCCGGGCGACGAACCGCTGGACGACGTGATCGACGAGCGGACCGCCCGGCAGTCCAGCGAGGAGCAGGCGGTGCAGCTGCTCCGTGAGGCGTTCGGGGCCGAGAAGATCGACGAGGTGGACGCGCGCTGAGCGCGCGTCGACCGCCGAGGAGCAGTGCCGCCGCCCGACTAGGCTGGGCGCGGCCGATCAGACGAGTGCGAGAAGGAGCCATCCGTGCGCCCAGGTGGACAGCCGAACATGCAGCAGATGCTGAAGCAGGCGCAGAAGATGCAGCAGCAGATCGCCAAGGCTCAAGCCGAGCTGGCCGAGGCGGAGCTGACCGGCACCGCCGGTGGCGGCCTGGTCACCGCCACGGTGGCCGGCACCGGTGAGCTGAAGTCGATCAAGATCGACCCGAAGGCGGTCGACCCGGAGGACGTGGAGACGCTGGAGGACCTGGTCGTCGCCGCCGTGCACAACGCCGCCGAGGCGGCCCGGGAGCTGACCGAGAAGAAGATGGGCCCGGTCGCGGGCGGGATGGGCGGCCTCGGCCTGCCCGGGTTCTGAGCCGGCAGATGTACGAGGGTGCCATCCAGGACCTGATCGACGAGCTGGGCCGGCTGCCGGGCGTGGGCCCGAAGAGCGCCCAGCGGATCGCGTTCCACGTCCTCTCGGCGGATCCCGCCGACGTGAACCGGCTGGCCGGCGCGCTGCGCAAGGTCAAGGAGCTGGTGCGGTTCTGCACCACCTGCTACAACGTGGCCGAGTCGGAGCAGTGCCGGATCTGCCGTGACTCACGCCGCACGGACGAGGTGCTCTGCGTGGTCGAGGAGCCGAAGGACGTGGTGGCGATCGAGCGGACCGGCGAGTTCCGCGGTCGCTACCACGTGCTCGGCGGCGCGATCAACCCGCTGGAGGGCATCGGCCCGGACAACCTGCGGATCCGGGAGCTGATGACCCGGCTGGGCGGGGGTGCGGTCCGCGAGCTGATCCTGGCCACCGACCCGAACACCGAGGGTGAGGCGACCGCGACCTATCTGGCGCTGATGGTGAAGCCGATGGGGATCGCGGTGACCCGGCTGGCCAGCGGCCTGCCGGTTGGCGGCGACCTGGAGTACGCCGACGAGATCACCCTGGGCCGCGCGTTCGAGGGCCGCCGGGCGATCTGACCCCGGCCACGACCATGCCGGCCGGTCCCGTTCCAGGGGCCGGCCGGCGTCGTTCGCCCATCCGGAATGTGGGACGGGTGCGATTCGCCACCGGTTCGCCGGCCGGCCGACGGATGGCCGGTTTTGCGGCGATCCGTCCGATCCCACTATCTGCTCCGGGCTGTGACAGTCCTGTTTGTCGGAAGCTGGGGCGCTGTCAGACCCGGCCGCTTGGTGTCGGCTTGGTAGCGATTGCCTAACGGGCGTTCCGCATTCTGTGTGTCGTGTCATAGCCTCCCGCACACGGACTGAGTCACAGCTCGGCGTGAACACATGCGCATGACAGAGGTGAGAGATGCAGGCGAGCAGGCTTAAAGCGGCCGTGGCCCTCGCGGCCGCCGCCGCTCTGGCGGTCGGAGCGTCCGGCTGCGCCAAGAGCGAGCGCGACGAGGACAGCGGTGGGGCCAAGACCGGCGGCACCTTCGTCTTCGCGGGCGCCGGTAACCCGAAGAACTTCGACCCGATCTTCAACGACGACGGCGAGTCCTTCCGGCCGATCCGGCAGATGTACGACACCCTCGTGCAGAACAAGCCGGGCACGGCCGATCTGCAGGGCGCCCTGGCGGAGAGCTGGGAGCACGACGCGGACGGCAAGGTCTGGACCTTCCACCTGCGCAAGAACGTGAAGTTCCACGACGGCACCCCGTTCAACGCCGCCGCGGTCTGCTTCAACTTCGACCGCTGGTTCAACATGAAGGGCGCCGCCGCCCAGTCGCAGATGATCTACTACTCGGACGTCTTCGGCGGCTTCGCCAAGAACGAGGCCGAGGGTGTCGGCGAGCCGGTCTACAACAAGTGCGAGGCGAAGGACGACGGCACCGCCGTCGTCACGATGAACCGCTACAAGGGCGCCTTCCCCGGCGCCTTCGCGCTGACCGCGCTCTCGATCTCCAGCCCCGAGGCGCTGAAGAAGTACGACGCCGACACGGTGAAGCAGAACGGCGACTCGTTCGAGTACAGCGCGTTCGCCAACGAGCACCCGGTGGGCACCGGCCCCTTCACCTTCGGTGGCTGGGACAAGGCCAAGGGTGAGATCACCCTCAACCGGAACCCCGACTACTGGGGTGAGAAGGCCAAGGTTGACAAGCTCGTCATCAAGGTCATCGAGGACGAGAACACCCGCAAGCAGGAGCTGCGGGCGGGCACCGTCCAGGGCATCGACTTCCCGGCCCCGGCCGACCGGAAGGCGCTCGCGGGCGAGGGCTTCCAGGTCCTCGACCGCCCGGCGTTCAACATCCTCTACCTCGGCTTCAACCAGAAGAACCCGAAGCTGAAGGACCTGCGGGTGCGCCAGGCGATCGCCTACGCCCTCAACCGCCAGCAGCTCGTCCAGACCAAGGGCCCGGGTGGCACCAAGGTCGCCGACGAGTTCATGCCGGACACCGTGCTCGGCTACGCCCAGGACGTGCAGAAGTACGAGTACAACGTCGAGAAGGCCAAGCAGCTGCTCAAGGACGCGGGCGTCCAGAACCTGACGCTCAACTTCTACTACCCGACCGACGTCTCCCGGCCGTACATGCCGAACCCGCAGGAGATCTTCACCGTCCTGGCCAACGACCTGCAGGCCGTCGGCATCAAGGTCAACGGTGTGGCCCGCCCGTGGAACGGTGGCTACAAGGACGACGTGCAGCAGTTCGGCAAGCACGACCTGCACATCCTCGGCTGGACCGGTGACTACAACGACCCGGGCAACTTCGTCGGCACCTTCTTCGGCCGCGCCAAGGTCGAGTTCGGCGACCAGGCGATGACCGAGATGTTCGACGCCATCACCAAGGCCGACGCCACGGTCGACGAGGCCGGCAAGAAGGCCGCGTGGGAGCAGGTCAACCGCGACATCGCCGCCAAGTGGCTGCCGGCCGTCCCGGTCTGGCACGCCCCGCCGGCCATCGTGGTCACCAAGGACGTCAAGGGTCTGGTCGCCAGCCCCCTGACCGACGAGCGGTTCAACACCGTCAGCGTTGGCTGAAGGCGTTACTGACCGCTGACGCCGTACGCGGAATCGGCCCGGGCCGGGCTCTCTCTCCCGGCCCGGGCCGACCCGCTGTTACCGAGAATCTGGTGTGTGAGAGATGTTGCGAGTCATAGTCCGCCGCCTGCTGCAGCTGGTGGTGACCCTGATAGGGCTGTCCGCGCTGGTCTTCATCTGGCTGCGGAACCTCCCCGGCGGCCCGATCGAGGCGCTGCTCGGTGAGCGGGCCACGCCGGAGCGGCGGGCCCTGCTGGTCAAGGCCCTCGGCTACGACCAGCCGATCCTGGTGCAGTACGCCAAGTTCATGCAGCGGCTGCTGACCGGCGACTTCGGCAACTCGATCCGGAGCGGCGACCCGGTCACCGAGGTGATCGGCCGCGCCTTCCCGGCCACCATCGAGCTGGCCGCGGCCGCCATGATCATCGCCATCGGGCTCGGCGTGCCGCTCGGCTACCTGGCCGCCCGGCACCGCGGCCGACTGCTCGACAACATGAGCATCGCCGGCACCCTGCTCGGCATCTCGATCCCGATCTTCTTCCTGGGCTACCTGCTCAAGGACGTGTTCACCCAGAACATGCACTGGTTCCCGCCCTCGGGCCGGATCAGCACCGGGGTGGACAACACGAACGTCACCGGCTTCTTCGTCCTCGACGGGTTGCTCACCCGCGAGTTCGACGCCACCGCCGACGCGCTGTGGCACCTCATTCTGCCGGCGCTCACCCTGGCCACCATCCCGCTCGCGGTGATCGTCCGGATCACCCGGGCCAGCGTGCTCGACGTGCTCAACGAGGACTTCGTCCGCACCGCCGAGGCGAAGGGTCTGCGCCACAAGACCATCCGGGGCCGGCACATCCTGCGCAACGCCCTCCTGCCGGTGGTCACCACCATCGGCCTGCAGACCGGCGCGCTGCTCTCCGGCGCGGTGCTCACCGAGCGGGTCTACAACTGGGGCGGCCTCGGCACGCTGATCTACAACTCGATCAGCGGCGGCCGCGACTACCCGGTGCTCCAGGCGCTGATCCTGCTGGCCGCACTGGTCTTCGTGGTGGTCAACCTCCTGGTCGACCTCTCCTACGCCTTCATCGACCCGAGGGTGCGTGTGCGATGAGTGACCCGATCACCCGGCCCACGGTGGGCGCCCCACGCGAGAGCGTGGACCCCGCCGCCGTCGAGGAGAAGCGCGAGGGCACCCTGCCGCGCGGCATCGACCGGCTCGGCGAGCGCAAGCGCGCCCGGCTGGAGCAACTGGCCCAGGCCACCGCCGACAAGGGCGGCGTGAGCCTGGTCCGGGACGCCTTCCGCCGGCTGCGGCGCAACCCGACGGCGATCGTCGGCGCGTCCATCGTGGCGCTGTTCATCCTGGTCGCCATCTTCGCGCCGCTGCTCGCGCCGCACGACCCCGCGCAGCGCTTCGACGAGCTGACGAAGAACCTCACCGTCGACAACATCCCCGGGGCCAGCAGCGCGTTCCCGCTCGGCTCCGACCCGCTCGGCCGGGACTTCCTGTCCCGGATGATCCACGGCAGCCGCCAGACCCTCTTCGTCGGCGTGCTCGCCACGCTCATCGGGCTGGCCCTGGGCGTGCTGATCGGCGCGATCGCCGGCGCCTTCGGCGGCTGGGTCGACAACATCCTGATGCGCTTCACCGACGTGATGCTGGCGCTGCCGGCCCTGCTGCTGGCCATCAGCCTGGTGGCCATGGCCAGCCGGTCCAGCCAGTGGACGGTCATCCTGGCGGTGGCGATCGTCAACGTGCCGATCTTCGCAAGGCTGTTGCGCGGCTCGATGCTCGCCCAACGGGAGAGCGACCACGTGCTGGCCGCCCGCGCGCTCGGCGTCAAGCAGGGGTCGATCGTGCTGCGGCACATGCTGCCCAACGCGATGACCGCCGTGATCGTGCAGGCCACGCTGACCCTCTCCACCGCGATCCTGGAGGCGGCCTCGCTCTCCTTCCTCGGTCTCGGTGACCCCGACATCAACCGCGCCGAGTGGGGCCTGATGCTCGGTGTGGACGGGCAGCGCTACTTCGAGGTCCGGCCGGAGCTGGCCTACTTCCCGGCCGTCGCGATCATCGTGGTCGCGCTCGGCTTCACCCTGCTGGGTGAGGGCATGCGCGAGGCGATCGACCCGAAGAGCCGGCGGTGACGGCGATGCGGACCAAGGACCAGCACCGTGAGGAAGTGACCCGATGAGCCTGCTCGACGTACGCGATCTGAGCGTGGTGTTCCAGCGTCGCGGTGAGCGGCCGTTCACCGCGGTCGACAAGGTCAGCTTCAGTGTGGAGCCGGGGCAGACCGTGGGCCTGGTCGGCGAGTCCGGCTGCGGCAAGAGCGTGACCAGCCTGGCGATCATGGGCCTGCTGCCCCGGCGGGGCAACAAGGTCACCGGCGAGGTCAACTTCGACGGCACCGACCTGCTCAAGCTGCGCCCGGACGACATGCGGGACCGGCGCGGCCGGGACATCGGCATGATCTTCCAGGACCCGCTGTCGTCGTTGAACCCGGTCGTGCCGATCGGCGTCCAGGTGGCCGAGGTGCTGGAGCGACACCGCGGGATGGACCGCAAGGTGGCCATGAAGGAGGCCCGGGAGCTGCTCGACGCGGTCGGCATCCCGGACCCGACGCGGCGGCTCAAGGAATATCCGCACCAGATCTCCGGCGGCATGCGCCAGCGCGCGCTGATCGCCATCGCGCTGGCCTGCAAGCCGCGGCTGCTGATCGCGGACGAGCCGACCACCGCGCTGGACGTGACCATCCAGGCGCAGATCCTCACCCTGCTCAAGCAGCTCGTCGACGAGACCGGCACCGCGCTGATCATGATCACGCACGACCTGGGCGTGGTGGCGGGCCTCTGCGACACGGTCAACGTGCTCTACGGCGGCAAGGTGGTCGAGCGGGCCGCCCGGCACGAGCTGTTCGCCCGGCCGCGGCACCCGTACACGCACGGGCTGCTCAACTCGGTGCCGCGGCTGGACTCGCCCCGGGGCGAGCGGCTGCACGCCATCCGCGGCTCGGTGGCCGACAACATCCCGTGGGTCGAGGGGTGCGCGTTCGCCCCCCGCTGCGACAACGTGGTGGACGCCTGCCTGGAGGGCACGCCTCCGCTCGACCCCACCGCGACCGGCGGCGACCTGCGCTGCAACAACCCCGTTTCCGAGGAGGTGGCGGTGCCGTGACCGAGTCGACCGAGCGGACCGGACCACTGGTCGAACTGCGCGACGTCAAGGTCCACTTCCCGATCAAGAGCGGTGTGCTCTTCGACCGCACCGTCGGTTACGTCTACGCCGTCGACGGCGTCTCGCTCTCCATCAACAAGGGCGAGACCTACGGGCTGGTGGGCGAGTCGGGGTGCGGCAAGTCCACCCTGGGCCGGGGCCTGCTGCGGCTGGTCGAGCCGACCGACGGCGAGGTCGTCTTCGACGGCACCGACATCCGCGCGCTCAAGGGCGAGTCGATGCGCCGGATGCGCCGCCGGATCCAGATGATCTTCCAGGACCCGCTGTCCAGCCTCGACCCCCGCCAGTCGGTGGAGTCGCTGCTGGTCGAGGGGCTCAAGGCACACGGCCTGGCCAAGGACAAGGCGGCCACCGCCAAGCGGCTCCGGGAGGCGCTCGCCGCGGTGGGCCTGCCCGCCTCGGCGCTGAGCAAGTACCCGCACGAGTTCTCCGGCGGCCAGCGGCAGCGCATCGGCATCGCCCGGGCGCTGGTGCTCGACCCGGACCTGATCGTCGCCGACGAGCCGGTCTCCGCGCTGGACGTGTCGATCCAGGCCCAGGTGATCAACCTCCTGGAGGAACTCCAGAACGAGCACGGCCTGACGTACCTGATCATCGCCCACGACCTGGCGGTGGTCCGGCACATCGCCGACACGGTCGGGGTGATGTACCTCGGCGGCCTGGTGGAGGAGGCGTCCAGCGACGACCTCTACCGGGAGCCGATGCACCCGTACACCAAGGCGCTCATGTCGGCCGTGCCGGTGCCGGACCCGCAGGTGGAGGACCGCCGGGAGCGGATCCTGCTCGCCGGCGACCTGCCCTCGCCGACGAACCCGCCGGCCGGCTGCCGGTTCCACACCCGCTGCCCGTGGGCCCAGCCGACCCGCTGCGCCGACGAGCGGCCGGCGCTGCGCGAGGTGCTCGGCGGGCACCGGGTGGCCTGCCACTTCGCGGAGGACATCGCGGCCGGCCGGATCCGGCCGCACGAGGTGGAGCCGGAGCTGGTCCGGCCGGACGACAGCGCGGCGCCGGGCGACACGGGCGAGCTGATCCCGACCCCGTGACGTGACGACAAGAGGCCCCTTCCCCAGCCGGGGAAGGGGCCTCGTCGCGTATCGGCGGGTCAGCCCTCGGGGCGGTTGAGCAGGGCCACCGCGACGGTGTGCACGGCGTCCAGCGCGGCCGGGTCGGCCAGTGGCACGCGGCCGCCGGTCACCGCGTACCACTCGTCGGCGTCCTTGTACTGCACCCGCAGGGTGACCTGGCCGTCGGCGTACTCGGTGCGCAGCGTCAGGTCGCCGGTCACCACGCCGGCCTCGTCGGTCATCACCCCGCCCGGACCGGCGGTGATGTCGCTGGTCCGTTCCTGCGCGCCGGGCGCCGGCGGGGCCGCGGCGGGCGCGGTCGGCGTGGCGTCGGCGGACATCCCGGCCCCGGAGACGTCGGCGGGGGCGGCCGGCGTGCCGTCGGCCGTCATCCCGGCCGAGGTCGGGCCGGGCCCGGTCCCGCCACCGGCGGCCGCCGCGGCGTCGGTCGCGTCCGGCGTCCTCTCCGGCGGCGCCGGTGTGCCACCGGCCCCGGTCACGGCTTGTTCGCCCATGTGCAGCCCTCCAACATGTCGGTGAGGGCGGCCTTCTCGGCACTGGTCACCGTCAGCCGCCAGTAGTGCTTGACCGTCACCCAGTCCGCCGCGTACTGGCACCAGAACGACCGGTTCGCCGGCTTCCACTGGGACGGGTCCTGGTCACCCTTTGCCCGGTTGGCGCGGAGGGAAACCGCGATCAGCTGCGGCCGGGTCAGGTCGTTGGCGAAGTCGCCGCGCTTCGAGTCGTCCCACTCGTCGGCGCCGGAGCGCCACGCGTTGGCCAGCGGCACCATGTGGTCGATGTCCACGTCGGCCGGATCGGTCAGCGCCTGCCCGTCGTAGGGGCTCTCCCAGCGACCGCCGACCACGTTGCAGCCGGAGAGCTTGGTGCCCTCACCGTCGCGTTGCAGCACGCTGTCCCGCACGTCGCAGTTCTTGCCGGTGTCCCGCCAGTGCGGGAAGCGGGTGCGGCTGTAGCCCTTCATCGACCCGGCGGCGGCCACGGTCAGCTCACCGAGCTGCTGGTCGACGTTGCCGGCGCTGCTGGGCGGCGTGTCCGGCTGGTCGACGGGCACGCAGCCGGCCGAGCCGAGGGCGAGCACCGCGGCGAGCGCGACGGCCATGCCGGCGCGGGCCCCTGATCTCGTACGCACAGACGACACCTCTCCAGCTTGCGTGCTCCGGGCGAGTCCGCACAGTACCTGGCGACGGATTCCGTGATTCGTGGCGTCGGAGTGGAGGGCCCGGCAGAGTGGTTACCCATGACGGCACCCGCTCCCGCGCTGCGTATCGGCTCCGCCGCCGGCCGCGGCACGCTGCTCGCCGCGATCCTCGCCTCCGGCATGGTCTTCCTGGACAGCACCGTGGTCAACGTGGCGCTGCCCCGGCTCGGCGCGGAACTCGGCGCCAGCGTCGCCGGTCTCCAGTGGACCGTCAACGGCTACCTGCTGATGCTGGCCGCCTTCGTGCTGCTCGGCGGCGCGCTCGGCGACCGGTTCGGGCGACGGCGGATCTTCCTGCTCGGGGTGGTGTGGTTCGCCGTGGCGTCGGTGCTCTGTGGGCTGGCGCAGGGGACCGGCTGGCTGATCGCGGCCCGCTTCCTCCAGGGCGCCGGCGGGGCGCTGCTCACCCCCGGCTCGCTCTCCGTGCTCCAGGCCAGCTTCGACCCGGACGACCGGGCCAAGGCGATCGGCACCTGGTCCGGACTGTCCGGGGTGTCCACCGCGCTCGGCCCGCTCCTCGGCGGCTGGCTGATCGACACGCTCTCCTGGCGGTGGATCTTCTTCGTCAACCTGCCGCTGGCCGTCGGGGTGGTGCTCGCCGCGCTGCGCTGGGTGCCGGAGAGCCGGGACGAGGCCGCCTCGCGTACCGGGGCCGGCCGGCGGTTCGACGTGGCCGGCGCGCTGCTCGGCGCGCTGGCCCTCGGCGGCGTCACGTACGCCCTGATCGACGCACCGGCGCGCGGCGCCGGCTCCCCGGCGGTGCTGGCCGCGGCGGTGGTCGGGGTGCTCGGCGCGGTGGTCTTCGTGCTGGTCGAGCGGCGTCGCGGCGACACGGCCATGCTGCCCACCGGGCTGTTCGGCAGCCGGCTCTTCTCGGTGCTGAACATCTTCACCGTGGTGGTCTACGCGGCCCTCGGCGGGTTCACCTTCTTCCTCGCCGTCTACCTGCAGAACGTGGTCGGCTGGTCGGCGCTGCTCACCGGCCTGGCCACCGTGCCGATGACGCTGCTGCTGCTGGTCGGCTCGGCGCGGGCCGGCGCGCTCGCCGCCCGGATCGGTCCCCGGCTGCCGCTCACCATCGGCCCGGTGGTCGCCGCAGCCGGCCTGCTGCTGCTGCGCCGGGTCGGTCCCGGCGCGTCGTACTGGACGGACGTGCTGCCCGGGGTGCTCCTGTTCGGCGCGGGGCTCACCCTGGTGGTCGCCCCGCTGACCGCGTCCGTGCTGGCCGCCGTGGCGGACCGCTTCGCCGGGGTGGCGAGCGGCTTCAACAACGCCGCATCCCGGGCCGGCGGCCTGCTCGCGGTGGCCGCGCTGCCGCTGCTGGTCGGCCTCTCCGGCAGCGGGTACGAGCAGAAGACCGCGCTGGCCGACGCCTTCCGCGGGGCGATGCTCTGGTGCGCCGGCCTGCTGCTGGCCGGGGCGGTCCTGGCCGGGTTGCTCATCCACCGGCCGCAGCGGCGCGCGCCCGGCGCCCAGCCCTGCCCCTCGCTGCCCGCCTCGACGCCGCCCGACAAGCGGTGACCGGTGGTGCTGTTAGCGTCGGGCCATGGGTGATCAGGAGAGCGGGACGCCGGCCCGGCTGCGGTACCGGCTGCTCACCGGGCCGGACGACGCCGACTTCTGCCGGCGGGTCAGCGCGGCGCTGGCCGACGGCTACCGGCTGCACGGCTCGCCGGCGGCCACCTTCGACGGGCAGCGGGTGATCGTGGCGCAGGCGGTCGTCCTCGACGACGGCAACCCCGGCGTCGTACCGGTCTGACCGGCCGGTCGGGCCCGGGAGAGCGGGCCCGACCAGCCGTCGGTCAGCTCCGGGCGCGGTTGACCGCGCTGGTGACCGCCTTGATCGACGCGGTCACGATGTTGGCGTCCACCCCGACGCCCCAGACGGTCACACCGTCCACCTCGCACTCCACGTACGCGGCGGCCTGCGCGTCCCCGCCGGAGGAGAGCGCGTGCTCGTGGTAGTCGAGCACCCGTACCGCCACGCCCACCGACTGCAGCGCGTTGACGTACGCGTCGATCGGGCCGTTGCCGACCGCGGTGAGCGGGTGGACCTCTCCGTCGTAGCCGACCCGGGCCTCGATCTCGACCTTGCCGTCGGCGGTGCCGATGGCGTAGCCGGCCAGCGTGACCGCCGGGTCGACCTGGTGGTCGACCAGATAGTTGCGGGCGAAGATCTCCCACATGGTGCCCGGCTCGACCTCGCCGCCGTCGTGGTCGGTGACCTGCTGGACCACGCCGGAGAACTCGATCTGGAGGCGGCGCGGCAGGTCGAGCTGGTGCTCGGACTTCATGATGTACGCGACGCCGCCCTTGCCGGACTGCGAGTTGACCCGGATGACCGCCTCGTAGGTGCGGCCCAGGTCCTTCGGGTCGATCGGCAGGTAGGGCACCGCCCAGGTGAACTCGTCGACCGGCACCCCGGCCGCCGCCGCATCGGTGTGCAGGGCGTCGAAGCCCTTCTTGATCGCGTCCTGGTGCGAGCCGGAGAAGGCGGTGTAGACCAGGTCGCCCGCGTACGGGTGACGCTCGTGCACCGGCAGCTGGTTGCAGTATTCGACGGCGCGCTTGATCTCGTCGATGTTCGAGAAGTCGATCATCGGGTCGATGCCCTGCGAGAACAGGTTCAGCCCCAGGGTGACCAGGTCGACGTTGCCGGTGCGCTCGCCGTTGCCGAACAGGCAGCCCTCGATCCGGTCGGCGCCGGCCAGCAGGCCCAGCTCGGCGGCGGCCACCCCGGTGCCCCGGTCGTTGTGCGGATGCAGGCTCAGCACCAGGCTGTCGCGGCGGGGCAGGTGCCGGTGCATCCACTCGATCGAGTCGGCGTAGACGTTCGGCATGGCCATCTCGACGGTGGCCGGCAGGTTGACGATCAGCTTCCGGTCCGGGGTCGGGTCGACCACCTCGATGACCTTGGCGCAGACCTCCAGCGCGTATTCCAGCTCGGTGCCCGTGTAGGACTCCGGCGAGTACTCGTAGTGGATGTCGGTGTCCGGGGTGTGGATCTCCGCGTACTTCTGGCAGAGCCGGGCGCCGGTGGCGGCGATGTCGGTGATGCCGTCGCGATCCAGGCCGAAGACCACCCGGCGCTGGAGCGTCGAGGTGGAGTTGTAGAAGTGCACGATGGCCCGGCGGGCGCCGCGCAGCGACTCGAAGGTCCGGTCGATCAGGTGCTCCCGGCACTGGGTCAGCACCTGGATGGTGACGTCCTCCGGGATCAGGTCCTGCTCGATCAGCTGGCGGACGAAGTCGTAGTCGGTCTGGCTGGCCGAGGGGAAGCCGACCTCGATCTCCTTGTAGCCCATCTGCACCAGCAGCTGGAACATCCGGCGCTTGCGCTCCGGGGACATCGGGTCGATCAGTGCCTGGTTGCCGTCACGGAGGTCCACGGCGCACCAGCGGGGCGCGGCCTCGACGCGGCGGGCGGGCCAGGCGCGGTCCGGCAGGTCGAACCGGAACTGCTGGTGGTAGGGCAGGTAACGCTGGAACGGCATCCGGCTGGGGCGCTGCCGGGCGATCGGATCGGTTTCAGCGTCGGTGACAGGTTGAGCCATGTCGAAGTGCTCCCTGGGAACATGTGGCGTCAGCAGATCGGAAGGTGTCGGCGAAATGCCGGGCGACGGTGCGCGGCAGTGCCGAGAGGAAGTTCGGATGTGCTGGACGGCGCGGTTCAACTCCGCGACGAGGTGCCGGCCGGTCAGGCCTCGTCGCGGCAGCCAAGAAGAAGGTACGCCCGCCACATGACAAGGTCACCCTACGTGGTGAGATCGGCGGTGGGAAGCCAGGTCCGGACTATGGGACCGGTGTCACGGTCTCCTCCGGGGCCGGGGCCGGGGCCGGGGCGCCCAGCCGCGGCGTCCGCCCGGCCCAGGCCACCACGGGCACGAGCGCCACCCCGACGAGCGCGAAGACCGCTGCCGTCGGGAACCAGCCCCAGCCGCCGGTGGTCACCCCGAGCGCGGTCAGGCCCGCCGGGGCGATCAGGTACTGAAGCTGCGTGCCGAGCCGGAACGCCCCCACGTACGCGCCGCGGTGGGCGGCCGGCGGCAGGGTGGCGGTGAGCCCCCAGGTGCCCGCCGACTCGACCAGCTCGGCCACGATCAGCAGCGTCGCGGCGGCCACCAGCACCACCAGGGTGAGGGTGCCCCGGGTCACCCCGGAGATCGGCAGGACCAGGCAGAACAGGGCGATCAGCAGGGCGCCTCGGCGGGACGCCCGGGCCGCGCCCGGCGCGGTGTCGGCACCCCGGCTGGCGCGTACCTGGAGCAGCACGATGAGGACCGTGTTGAGCAGCACCAGCCCGGCGATCACCGTCTTCGGGGCGTCGGTGTGGGTGAGGATCCAGAGCGGCATCACCGTCAGGTAGAGCGTCTGGTGCGCGGTGAGCAGCCCGGAGAGCAGCGACACCGCCATGAACGGGCGGTCCCGCAGCACGGCGAGCCGGCTCATCGGCTCCGCCGTCCTGGCGGCCTGCGGCAGCCGGGGCAGCCGCCGCACGAAGAGCGCCGTCACCAGGAAGACCGCCGCGATGAACCAGACCATCCCCCGGTACGCCGCGATCGTGTCCACCGCCAGCACCAGGCCGCTGATCACCGCACCCAGGCCGAACCCGACGTTCAGCGACGAGCGCTGGTAGGCCATCGCGGTGACGCGTTCGGCTGGCGGAAGCGCGTTGATCGAGTAGACCTGCCGGGCCACGCCGCTCGCGGCGTCGACGGCGGCCAGCGCCACCACCACGGCGAGGAAGCCGGCGAAGCCGCCCACGAAGGGGTACGCCGCGAAGAGCGCCGCGTCCAGCACCAGCCCGACCAGCCAGACCCGCTGCGGTCCGTACCGGTCGGTGAGCCCGCCCAGCGGCACCGTGCCCAGCAGCGACACCCCCGCTGCGATGGACAGGCCCAGCCCCACCTGGGCGGCGCTGAGCCCGAGCGCCCGGGTGAAGAAGACGGCGCTGCCGGCCTGGAACAGGCCGTTGCCGACGGCGTAGACCATGGCCTGCACGGCCAGGGCGCGGGTCAACCCGGCTGGCGGTACGACGTGCCGGACGGCGGTGCGGATGGTGTCTCTGGCCCCCATGGCGGGTGAGTGAACCGTGCCCCCATCGATCCCGTCGAGCCTTTTAGTCTGGGGCGAATCCTGCGTCCGGGGGTGTGCGTGTCCGAGTTGCGGTTCAGCCTGGCCGACGTCGCGGGAGTGCGGTTCGCCGTATCGCCGGCCAACGAGACGGTGCTGAGCATGTGGGCGCTGGCCGATCCGGTCCGTTACGCCGTGCATCTGCCCTGGATCGACCGGGCCCGGCTGACGCTGCGCCGTCCGGAGGTGGCCGACCGGGTCCGCCCGCTGGTGGAGCTGACCCGGCCGCGCCGCTGGCTGCCCGACTTCCTCACGCCGGCGGCCCGGCCGGGCATGGAGATGTCCGAGCAGCTCGACCAGATCGCGGCGACGCCGCCGGACGTGGTGGTTCAGGATCTGCTGGCGACAACCCCACGAGGGCCGCTGAGCCCGTTCGGGCAGGCGCTGCTCGCCGATCCCCGCGGGCTGCTGCCGCAGCTCGTCGACGCGATGCGGGTCTGGTACGACGAGGCGATCGCCCCGGACTGGACGCGGATGCGGGCGCTGCTCGACGCCGACGTCGCGTATCGTGCCGCCCAGCTTGCCGAGGGCGGTGCCGGTCGGTTGTTCGCGCAGCTCCACCCGAGCCTGCGTTGGCTGGGCGACCGGGTGGTCAGCGACGACCCGTTCGAGCGCGACTTCGACCTCCGTGGGCGAGGGCTGGCGCTGAACCCGAGCGTGTTCACCGACCGGCGGGTGCTGTGGAACCTGCTGGAGGACTCGCTGCCGGCCGGGGCGTACCCGGTCCGGGCGGTCGGGACGCTCTGGGAGCGGGTTCCGGCCCCGCCCGGGGATCCGCTGGCCCGGGTGGTGGGCGTCGGCCGAGCCTCGCTGCTGCACCTGCTCGATTCGGCGCTGACCACCACCGACCTGGCCCGGCTCACCGGGATGTCGTGCGGGAACGTGTCGCAGCACCTGACCGCCCTGCACGCCGCCGGCCTGGTCTCGCGGTCCCGGGAGGGCCGGCACGTCCGCTACCGCAACACCGACGCCGCGATGGTTCTGCTCCAGGCCAGCCGAGGCGGGTGACCCGGGCCGTGGTGATCAGGTGAGGAGCAGGGAGTCCAGCGGCCGGCGGCGGCGCAGTCTGGTCTCCCGGTCCCGCAGGTCGTCGGGGAGGGCGAACGGGTCGCCGAGCCGCCCGATCGCGACGACCACCGCGGGCCGGATCCCGACCGCCAGGTCCAGCTCGGTGGCGAGGCCGACGCGGTCGAAGCGGGTGAGCTGGTGCACGTGCAGGCCGAGCGCGGTGGCCTGCACGGTCAGGTGGGCGACGGCCTGACCCAGGTCGTACGCGGCCCGTTCCGGGTCGCCGCCGGTGTGCGCGGCGAGCAGCAGCGCAGCGGCGTGCCGGGCCCAGCGCTGGTCGCCGTCCGGCAGGCTGACCAGGATCCGCTTCCAGGCGCTGTCCTCCCGGTGCCCGAGCGCGAACCGCCAGGGCTGGGCGTTGCCGGCCGAGGGCGCCCAGCGGGCCGCCTCCAGCAGGGAGGCCGTCTCGTCCTCGGTGAGCCGCGCGGCCGGGTCGAAGGCGCGCGGGCTCCAGCGGAAGGCGAGCAGCGGGGTGAGGTCGGCCATGCGGAGAGCATCCCGCACGGACGTCTTACGCCCTCGACACCCCCGGTCAGATGTGGCCAATAGCACCCGTAACGGACATCGGGGTCAGGGCGTTCCCGCGCTCGGGCTGTCGGACGGCGACGGCGCCTCCCCGCTCACCGGCTCGCCCTCGCCGACCGGCCCGGCCAGCTGCACGGTGGCCGGGGCCGCACCGGGCTCGCCGGCCAGCCGGAGGGTGCCGAAGGAGGCCCGGACCGCCGCCGGGGTGCCGTCCGGCCGGTAGCAGTAGATGCCCACGTCCAGCGGGGCGTTCAGCGAGGCCGAGGTCGACTCGACCGAGTAGCAGTCGCCGCTCACCCCGGGCAGCGGGGCGGCCGGCGACACCGCGAGCGGGGCGCGCCGGTCGGTGAGCACCTCCAGCCAGTCGGTGAACGGGTGCTGTACCCGTGGGTCCAGCTTCCGGGGCACGGCGTCGTCGGCGTCGCCGAGGCGTACGCAGCCCGCCGGCTGCGCCCAGCCGGCCGAGGGCAGGGCGCACTGGAAGAGCCCGTCCGCGGTCGCGGCGAGCGAGACGTCGACGGCGCCGCCCTGCCCCCAACCGGGCACGTCCACCCGCCAGGTGCCGTCGTTGGCGCTGGTCACCGCGACCGTCCGGGCCGCGCCCCCGGCCGGCTCGAAGGCGTACGTGGCGGTGAGGTGCCGGTCCTGGGCGGCGGCGGCCAGCGCGGCCAGCTCGTCACGGGCCGCGTCCACCTCGGCCGGGACCGGGTCGGCGGTGCTGGTCGGGGCCGGGCTCGGCAGGTCGGCGGTGCAGGCGGCCAGGAGCGCCGGCAGGGTGAGCGCCAGGGTGCCGGCCAGCCGCCGGGCCGCGCGTCGGTGTGCGTGCACCGGGACATTCTGCGGTGCCCGCCCGGGTCCGGGAGCCCGCCGTACGGGTGTTCCGCCCGGCGTGTCGCGCGGCCCGGCCGGCGGCGGTGAGCCGCCCCACGCCGGGCCGGATGGTGGGATCACCCGACCCGGCGTCGTTCGGCGCCGGATACCCTGGGGAGGTCTGACACGCGCCGCCGGACCGAAGAACCCGGCGGCGTCGGCACGCTCAGGGTCGTCGCTGGGAGGGAGTGCACCGTCGTGGCACTCGTGGTGCAGAAGTACGGCGGGTCCTCCGTCGCCAACGCCGAGCGGATCAAGCGGGTGGCCGAGCGCATCGTGGCCGCGCGCAAGGCCGGCGACGACGTGGTCGTGGTGGTCTCCGCCATGGGGGACACCACCGACGAGCTGCTCGACCTGGCCAACCAGGTCAGCCCGCTGCCGCCCGGCCGCGAGCTGGACATGCTGCTCACCGCTGGGGAGCGGATCTCCATGGCGCTGCTCGCCATGGCCATCCACAACCTGGGGTACGAGGCCCGCTCGTTCACCGGCTCCCAGGCCGGCGTGCTCACCACCTCGGTGCACGGCCGGGCCCGGATCATCGACGTCACCCCGGGCCGCCTCAAGGGCGCGCTGGACGAGGGCGCGGTGGTCATCGTGGCCGGCTTCCAGGGCGTCTCGCAGGACACCAAGGACGTCACCACGCTGGGCCGGGGCGGGTCGGACACCACCGCCGTGGCCCTCGCCGCCGCGCTCGACGCGGACGTCTGCGAGATCTACACCGACGTGGACGGCGTCTTCACCGCCGACCCGCGGATCGTGCCGAACGCCCGGCACATCAAGCACATCACCTACGAGGAGATGCTGGAACTGGCCGCCTGCGGCGCGAAGGTGCTGCACCTGCGCAGCGTCGAGTACGCCCGGCGCGCGGGGTTGCCGATCCACGTCCGTTCGTCATACTCGACCAACACCGGCACGATGGTCACCGGATCGATGGAGGACCTTCCTGTGGAACAGGCACTGATCACCGGGGTCGCCCACGACCGCAACGAGGCGAAGATCACCATCGTCGGCGTGCCCGACGAGCCGGGCGCCGCCGCGCGGATCTTCGACACCGTGGCCGGCGCCGAGATCAACATCGACATGATCGTGCAGAACGTGTCCACCGAGGGCACCGGCCGCACCGACATCTCGTTCACGCTGCCCAAGACCGACGGCCCGACCGCCATGGCGGCGCTCAGCAAGATCCAGGAGTCGGTCAAGTTCAAGGGCCTGCTCTACGACGACCACGTCGGCAAGGTCTCCCTGATCGGCGCCGGCATGCGCTCGCACCCGGGTGTCGCGGCCGGCTTCTTCGCCGCCCTCGGCGCCGCCGGCGTGAACATCGAGATGATCTCCACCTCGGAGATCCGGGTCTCGGTGGTCTGCCGGGACACCGACCTCGACAAGGCGGTCCGGGCCATCCACGACGCCTTCGACCTGGGCGGTGACACCGAGGCGGTCGTCTACGCCGGCACCGGGCGGTAGTGCGGATGTCGTCGCTGCCCACCCTCGCCGTGGTCGGGGCGACCGGCGCCGTCGGCACGGTGATGTGCCAGATCCTCTCCTCCCGTCGCAACGTGTGGGGCGAGATCCGGCTGCTCGCCTCCGAGCGCTCGGCCGGCCGCCAGATCCAGTGCCGGGGCGAACTGCTGACCGTTCAGGCGCTCACCCCCGAGGCGTTCGACGGCGTGGACGTGGCGATGTTCGACGTCCCGGACGCGGTCTCGGCCGAGTGGGCCCCGGTCGCGGTCAGCCGGGGCGCGGTCGCGGTCGACAACTCCGGCGCGTTCCGGATGGACCGGGACGTCCCGCTGGTCGTCCCCGAGATCAACCCCGAGCAGGTCCGCAACCGGCCGAAGGGGATCATCGCCAACGCCAACTGCACCACCCTGGCGATGATCGTGGCGATCGCCCCGCTGCACCGCGAGTACGGCCTGCGCGAGCTGGTCCTCGCCTCCTACCAGGCGGTCTCCGGGGCGGGGCAGGCCGGCGTGGACGCGCTGCACGCCCAGCTCGGCAAGATCGCCGGGGACCGGGTGCTCGGCTCCCGGCCGGGCGACGTCCGGCAGGCGGTCGGCGACGAACTGGGCCCGTTCCCGGCGCCGCTGGCGCTCAACGTGGTGCCCTGGGCCGGCTCGCTGGCGGACGGCGGCTGGTCGTCCGAGGAGCTGAAGATGCGCAACGAGTCGCGCAAGATCCTCGGGCTGCCCGACCTCAAGGTCTCCGCCACCTGCGTCCGGGTGCCGGTGGTGACCGGTCACTCGGTCGCCGTGCACGCGGTCTTCGCCACCGAGGTGGACGCCGAGGGGGCCCGCGAGGTGCTGCGCAACGCGCCCGGCGTGATCCTGGTCGACGACCCGGCCGCCGGCGAGTTCCCCATGCCGATCGACGCGGTGGGCACCGACCCGTCCTGGGTCGGCCGGATCCGCCGCGCCGTCGACGATCCGCGCGCCCTCGACCTCTTCGTCACCGGCGACAACCTCCGCAAGGGTGCCGCCCTCAACACCGCCCAGATCGCCGAGCTCCTGGCAAAGGAGCTGACCCGCCCCTGACCGCCCGCGATCTTGCCCTTTGTGCCCGGGCAGACCGGGTGTGATGCCGCGAGGCAGGGGGTCAGGCGGCGGAGAGGTGCACGCCGTCGCGGCCGTGCCGCTTCACCGCGTAGAGGGCCTGGTCGGCGCGGCGCAGGGTCCGCTCCGGCGTCTCGCCGGGTCGGGGCAGGGCGACGCCCACGCTGATCGTCCGGCCGGTGCGGCGGGCGGCGTCGGTCAGTCGCTCGGCGATCCGGACGGCCTCCTCGGGGCGGCTCACCTCGATCACCGCGACGAACTCGTCGCCGCCGGTCCGGTACAGCTCGTCGCCCTGGCGCAGCGCACCCTCCAGCGCCCGGGCCAGCCCCACCAGCAGCCGGTCGCCGGCCTGGTGGCCGTAGGTGTCGTTGACGTCCTTGAAGCCGTCCACGTCGATCGCCAGCAGGGCGGTACGCCCCGGCGTGGCGCTCGCGATGCGCTGCCCGAAGGGCCCGGTGTGGCGCAGCCCGGTGAGCGGGTCCGAGCTGGCCTGCTCGCGCAGCTGGGCGAGCGTACGCAGCCGGTCGAGGCAGATCCACGCCTGCCCGGCCAGCAGCTCGATCAGGTTGACCGTGGTCGGGTCCGGGCGCAGCAGCCGCTCGTCGGCGACCAGCAGCACCCCGCCGCCGTCCGGCGGGCCGACCGGCACCGCCACGAGGGTGCGCGCCCCGGCCCGGGTCAGCGGCAGGTAGTCCTCGGTCGGCGGGTGCCCCTCCTCGCCCAGCGTGTACGCCGAGCCGTGCCGGTGCGCCCGGTCGATCATCCGGGCGAGCGCCGCCGGGCCGGCCTCGGCCAGCTCCGCCCGGATCCGGCCCTCCAGCGCGTCGGGCGTGCCCGTGGGCGCGCCCAGCCGGGGCTCGCGCGGGCCGGCGAGGATCAGCACGGCGGCCGAGAGGGCCGAGACGTCCCGGGCCGCGCCGATCGCGGCGGTCATCAGGTCCCAGTCGGTGGGGGCGGTGGTCATGGCGGCGGTGTGCCGGAGCAGCTTCTCGCTGCGGCTCTCGGCCGGCGGTCCGCCGAGCGCACCGAGCCGGGTGCCGAGCCGGTCGGCCAGCCGCTGCGCGGTCGCCCGCCACCGGTCCGTCTCGACCGGGCCGCTCCACTGGAGGTCCAGCACGCCGAGCGGCTGGCCGGCCCGGTCCCGCACCGGCACGCAGATCTCGGCGGTGACGTCGGGGCGTACCGGGAGGTAGTCGGGGTCGGCGGTCACGTCGGGGACGGTGGCGGGCTCGCCGGAGTCGTACACCCGGCCGACGATCGACGGCTCCGGGTCGCGGCGCGGCGTCAGGCGCGCCGAGCCGGAGTTGTCGCCCGCGGTCTTCGACGGCACGGTCGAGAAGACCTGCCAGGCGCCGGTTGCCGCGACGCAGCGGAGCCGGTCGTGGACCTGGAGCAGGATCGAGATCGTCGCCGGGGTGTGCCGGGCCAGCGCCGCGACGGTCCACTGGCACGCCTCCAGCGCGGTCGACGCCATCGGAAGGCGGACCGTGACGTCCCGGACGACTCGCTCGTGATCCACGTCGTTCCTGCTCGGAGGGGGCGGGGCGCGATCAAGGGTACCCATCGGGGGAGCCGGCGACCTTCGTACACATGTGCTATCCACAGGCTGTGGACGGGGGCTGTGGGTGCGGCGGGGCCGCGCGGCGGGGGCCGGCGACGATAGCGTGAAGGTCCCGGCTCGTCAGGAGGCGCCGATGCTCATCGCCCAGCTCAGCGACCCGCACGTGACCACCGGGCCGCTCGCCGCCGAGCCGGCGTCCGGGCTGCACCGGGCGCTCGGCCGGGTGCTCGCCCTGCGCCCCCGGCCGGACTGCGTGGTGATCACCGGCGACCTGGTGGGCAACGGCCGCCCGGACGAGTACCTCGCGTTGCGCGAGATCGTCGCCCGATTCCCGCTGCCCGTCCACCTCGCCGCCGGCAACCACGACGACCGGGAGTCGCTGCTCGACACCTTCGGCGGCACCCCGTACCTGGGTGGCGGCTTCTCGGCCCACTACCACGTGGACCAGCCGGACGGGACGCTCGTGGTGCTCGACTCGCACGCCCCCGGCGACGCCGCCGGGCGGCTCGGCGAGGATCAGCTCGGCTGGCTCGACGGGGTGCTCGCCGGCCGCACCGAGGTGCCCGCCGTGGTGTGCCTGCACCATCCGCCGGTGGCGGTCGGCGTCCCGGCCATGGACGCCATGGGGCTCACCGACGCCGCAGCCCTCGCCGAGGTGATCGGGCGCCACCCCCACGTGGTCCGCGTCGCCGCCGGCCACCTGCACCGGCCGGTGACCAGCGCCTTCGCCGGCACGGTGCTGACCACCGCGCCGAGCACCTGGATGCAGGTGAGCCTGGCCATGGCGGACGACTCGGAGATCGGGTGGGTCGCCGAACCGACCGCGTTCCTGCTGCACCGGGTGGCCGACGGCGGCTGCGTCACGCACACCGTCCAGGTCAGCCACGCCGCCGGGCGGACCTGCTGGTTCTGAGCGAGCGGCTCCTCTGGTAGGTCGCTTGCGGCTCCAACCTGCACGCGGCGCGGCTCGACCGCTACCTGCGCGGCGGGCCGGCCGTGCGGGGCTACCTGGTGACGGTCGAGCGGTTCGCCGACATCGCGGCGCAGGAGATGTACCGGCCGCCCGGCACGGACCTGGACCTGGTCCGGGTGGCGGCGCGGGTCCGCCACCTGGCCGAGGACGCGGCCGCCGGGGCGGGACGCGGTGGAGGCCGCCGGGACCGCGTCCCGGTGGCCTCCACCCCTCAGCTCCGGGGAATCGGAATGGATCAGAGCGCCCGGAGGATCCGGTTGAGCAGGGCGACGATCCCGTTCAGGGCGCCGCCGGCGCCGCCGGTGTTGTCGAGCAGGCCGGCGACGGCGCAGAGCAGGTTGCCGAGCAGGTTGCCCGGGCCCTGCTGTGCGGTGATGTCGAGCACGACCTCGTCGAGGTGCACCTGAAGACCGAGCAGGTTCAGGTCCAGCGGGCCGAGATCGAGATTGAGGATGTCGCAGGTGGCACTGGCCTGGACCGGCACGGTGATCTGCTGGCTGATCGCGCCGAGCGAGGTGCCGGCGGAGTTGGTGAGGGTGCCGGCCAGCGTGCCGACGGCGGCGAGCTGACCGTTCTGGTTGACGAAACGGGTGGGCGTGAAGGTGCCGGTGAAGTTACCGACTCCGCCCAGCGCGTCGGTGAAGCTGCCGGTGACGGGAGTGCTCACCGCGGACGCCGCGGGGGCGGCCGCCGGCGCCTGCTGGCTCACCGGGGCGGCCTGCGCCACACCCGTCGTGGCGAGGACCAGTCCTACGCTCGCGGCCAGGGCGACGGAGGCGGTCCGGAGACGTGCTGCATGCATGAACTCTTCCTTCCTCTGGCTCTCTCGTGCGTCCATCCGGTACCCCTGGACAGCCCGACGATTCGAATAAAATCTTTCACTTTCGATCTGTTTCGGACAGCTCACCGCGGCTCACCGGCCTGTCGATCTACCCGATCGGTGCGCCAGCGCCGCGCGGTGCGGGGTTTGGTCGAGATCGGACAGTGGACGATTTCGACCGGCCGCCGGCGGTGGCCCACCGATCGGTCTCGGGGCGGATTGTCCCGATGCAACCCGGGTCGCGGGTGGATCCGTCACAGGTGCGGAGGGTCCCGGAGAGGAGCGGCATGCGGGCCGAGGACGAGACGGAGTACGTGGGGTACGTGACGGCGCGGTTACCCGTGCTGCACCGCACCGCGTACCTGCTGTGCGGTGACGCCCACCAGGCGGACGACATCGTGCAGACCACGCTCACCAAGCTGTACCGGCACTGGCGGCGAGCGGCCGGCGCGGACAACACCGACGCGTACGTCCGTCGGATGCTGGTCCGCACCTATCTCGACGACCGGCGCGGCGGCTGGTCCCGGATCCGGCTGATGTCGGAGACGCCGGACCGGCCGGTCCCCGGGGCGCCCGACATCGAGGACCGCCAAGCCGTCCGTGACCTGCTCGCCGGGCTGCCACCGACCCAACGGGCGGTGCTGACCCTGCGGTTCGCCTGCGACCTCTCGGTCGCCGAGGTGGCGCACCTGCTCCGCTGCTCCACGGGCAACGTCAAGAGTCACACCTCCCGCGGGCTCGCGGCGTTACGCCGCCGGCTCGACGTCGAGGCCCGCACCGACAACCGAGCAGGAGGATGACATGACCTGGGACGAGGAACAGGCGGGTCACGTCGTCCGTCGGACGTTGACCCGGGCACCCGTACCGCCCACCCGGGTGGAGGTCGGTGCGGTGCTGCTGGCCGGCCGACGGGCGGAGCGGCGGCGTCGCCGGCTCACCGTCGGGCTGGCGGCGATGGCGGTGCTCGCCGTCGGGCTCGGCTCGGCGGTGGTGGTGGGTCGGAGCGGGCCTGACCGGGGTCTGGACCAGGTCAGCGACCGCCCGCCCGAGATCCTGCCCACCCCCACGGTGGTGCCGGTCACCGTCACCGTCGCTGACGCCGCCGCGCCATGCGGGTACGAGCAGTACACGGTGCCGACGGAGGCGTGGTTCCCGCGGGTGTCCGCGGCCGACCCCACCGGCCGTTTCCTGGCCGGGACCGCCGAGGTGAGTGACAAGGCGGTCGAACAGGTGCGGTCCTACCTCGTGCTCTGGGACCGGGGCGGGCCGTCGCTCATCGACCTGCCCGGGGCGAGGGCGGAGGTGACCGCCGTGAACGCCGCCGGCGTCGTCCTCGGCACGAGCCGATCACGGGGAGAGGATCCCCGCGCCTCCTGGGTCTA
This sequence comes from Micromonospora sp. NPDC004540, assembly GCF_040610095.1. Lineage (NCBI taxonomy): Bacteria > Bacillati > Actinomycetota > Actinomycetes > Micromonosporales > Micromonosporaceae > Micromonospora > Micromonospora sp. NPDC004540. The sequence goes on along the minus strand of NZ_JBEXLR010000076.1, from coordinate 6,421 downwards.
TCAGGACGGGGAGCTGCGGAACCTGACCCCGCCCCCGGGATACGAGCAGACCCTTCCGCTGGCGGTGAACGGCCGCGGTGACATCCTGGGGATGAGCAGCTCGGCCGGTCGCGGCAGCGCGCCGGTGGTCTGGTCGGCGGGCTCGGACGGGCCACCGCGGATGCTCGGTCAACCCGGGCCCGGTCGGGTCATCGGCTGGACCGACGACGGCACGGTGGTCTGGTTCGAAGCCGAAACGCCGACCGGGGGGACGGCGAGGATCCAGCTCCTGGGGGCCGACGGAAGCAGCGCGGTGTTGCCCGTTCCCGCCGGCTGGAGTCCGGGAAGCATGCGGTTCGAACAGCTGCCGATGCGAGGCGACTGGGTGGCCGGCATCATCCCCGGCGCCGACGAGAAGTCCCCACCGGCGATGTTGAACGTGCGGACCGGGCAGCTCGTCGTCTACCACGGCCTGGACACCCGCAATCACTTCAATGTGGTCGTCGGCCCGGACGGGAGGGTGCTGGCCGGCGTCCCGGGCCAGGGCTGGAAGCTGGTCGAGCGGGACGGCACCGCACGTACCGTTCCACTGCCCGCCGGTGCGGACCTCGAGTACGGGCCGCAGCCGGTTCTGATCGACGACGCGGGGACGATCCACGGAGCGGTGCACCCCGCCGAGCCGGGTTCGCGCCGGGGCGTCCGGGACGTGCCGACGGTCTGGCGCTGCCGCTGATGACAGGCCTTTGGCCGGATACCACCGGCGGACCGGCAGATGTTGACCGCCGATCGGTCGTGTTCGGCTCGTCCACAGATGTATTTACCTGTGGGAAGGTTGCGCGAGCAAGATTCTCCACGTGACATGAAAAGGCCGATCCCGAGGCACCCGGGTCGCGGACCCGGCCGCCTCGACCGACAACTGATCGTGGATCAGCAGGCGCCGCACCCTCCTGCTGGTCCGCCCCGCGCACGGCGCCGGCTCCCTGTCCCTGGGAGCCGGCGCCGTGGGCGTGAACCGGGCCCTCAGGGATTCCGGGATTCAGCCGAGCAGGGCGTCGCGCAACGCGGGGGCCAGCACCTCCGGCGGCACCTCGTGAAAGCCACCCGCCAGGCTGAGGTGGGTGGCACCGGGGATCACCCCGGCGGTCGCCACGGCCGCGTCCCGTAGCCACGGCGGGCTGCCGGTGCTGTCCAGCACCACGGTGGGGGCGGCGATCGTCGCGAGCCGGTCGGCGGGCAGTTCGCCGTAGCCGGTGACCGTGGTGTCGTAGGCCAGGGTGTGCGCCAGCCCCGCCATCCAGGCCCACTCCGGGGCGGCGCGCATCCCGCCGACCGCCTCGGCGGGCACGCCGACGGCGTCGGTCAGGAAGAGCGCGACCGCGTCGTCGCGCCGGCCGGACGAGACCAGGTCGCTCAACCGCTCGGCCAGCCCCGGCTTCCGGCCGCCGTGCGGACCGGCCTGGAACGGCGGCTCGAAGAGCGCCAGCCCGGTGACCGGAACGCCCTCGGCCGCCACGTAGGCGGCGAGGATCGCGCCGGAGGAGAGGCCGTAGAGGTGAGCGCCGCCGCCCGCCCGGTCGATCAGCGCGGCTACGTCCTCGATCTCGCGCTGCACCGCGTACGGCCCGGTGTCGCCGCTGTCGCCGCGGCCCCGCCGGTCGTAGCCGTAGACGGTGAAGTCGGCGGTGAGCGCGGCGCCCAGCGGGCGGGTGGTGCTCCGGTCGTTGAAGGCCCCGCCGACCAGGATGATCGGCGGGCCGTCGCCGGCCGTCTCGTAGGCGATCGTGGTGCCGTCGGCGGAGCGCACCGAGTCCACCGTCCAGTTGGTCCCGCTCGACTCCATGGCTACTTTCCTAGTCCATACCTCCGACAGCGGCGCGGCATCAAGGAATTCACCCGCCGGTCATGTCCGACTAGTCGGGCGTACCGGTGCAGGTTGCTGCCGGTATCCAATGTTGAGACGGACTGCCCCGGTCGACCGATCGCTTGACGGGTGGCAAGCTTGCTTCGGCAGGCGGCGTCCCCCCGACCGCCGTCATCCGCGATCGACCCCTGTCACGGCACGTCCAGGGTCACCGGTGCGAACCATCGCCCGGACAGCCACGCGCCGAGTCTCACGAGGAGTTCCATGTCCGTCCCCGGGATGCGCCGGGCCGCCGTCGGCCTGGCCGCACTCGCCGCGACCGCGTTCACCGCGGTCGCCGTCAACCCCAACCAGGCCGAGGCCGGCCCGAAGCCGGTCGACGTCAAGCTGCTCGCCATCAACGACTTCCACGGCAACCTCGAGCCGCCGACCGGCTCCAGCGGCTCCATCGCCGGGCAGCCCGCCGGTGGCGCGGCATACCTGGCCGCCCACCTCGACGCGCTGCGTGGCACCACCGAGGAGGAGCGGGAGCGCACCATCACGGTCGCCGCCGGTGACCTGATCGGCGCCTCGCCGCTGCTCTCCGCCGCGTTCCACGACGAGCCCACCATCGAGGAGATGAACCTCGCCGGGCTCGAGTTCACCAGCGTCGGCAACCACGAGTTCGACGAGGGCGCCACCGAGCTGCTCCGGATGCAGAACGGCGGCTGCCACCCGGTCGACGGCTGCGGCGACGGCACGCCGTTCGCGGGCGCCCAGTTCCAGTACCTCTCGGCGAACGCCTTCAAGACCGCCACCGGCAAGCCGCTGCTGCCGCCGTACGGCATCAAGAAGGTCGACGGCGTCAAGATCGGCTTCATCGGGATGACCCTGGAGGGCACCCCGCAGATCGTCAGCCAGCAGGGCGTCGCCGGCCTGTCCTTCGCGGACGAGGCGGACACCGCCAACAAGTACGCCCGCATCCTCCAGGCCCAGGGCGTGCAGTCGATCGTCGTGCTGCTCCACGAGGGTGGCGTGCAGAACGGCGGCGGCATCAACGACTGCACCGGGTTCAGCGGCCCGATCGTCGACATCGCGAACCGGATGGACCCGTCCATCGACGTGATCGTCAGCGGGCACACCCACGCCGCGTACAACTGCAACATCAACGGCAAGCTGGTCACCAGCGCCAGCTCGTTCGGCCGCCTGGTCACCGACATCGACCTGAAGGTCGACCGGCGCAGCGGCGACATCGTCAGCGCGTCGGCGAACAACGTCGTGGTCACCCGGACCGTCGACCCGGACCAGGCCACGAACGACCTGATCACCCACTACAAGACCGCCCTCGGCCCGGTGGCCGACAAGGTCGTCGGCGAGACCACGAGCGTGATCACCAAGACCCAGGAGAACCTGTACCAGACCGGGGTCGACGTCAACGGCAAGCCGACGTACCAGACCGGTGAGTCGCCGCTCGGCAACGTGATCGCCGACGCCCAGCTCGCGGCCACCGACAACGAGCAGAACGCGGTCGCCGCGTTCATGAACCCCGGTGGTGTCCGCGCCGACCTCGACGCCGGCCCGGTCACCTACGCCGAGGCGTTCACCGTCCAGCCGTTCGCCAACAACCTGGTGACGCTGGACCTGACCGGCGCGCAGCTCTACTGCCTGCTGGAGCAGCAGTTCACCACCGCCAAGGTGCTGTACGCGTCGTCGACCGTGCACTACGTCGTCGACGTGAACGGCACCACGGCGCCGGCCGCCACGCCGTGCAGCGGCACCCGCGTGGTCCGGGGCAGCCTCACCATCAACGGCACCCCGGTCACCGACACCGCGACCTACCGGGTCACGGTGAACAACTTCCTCGCCGGCGGTGGTGACGGCTTCAGCGTCCTCACCGGTGGCACGAACGCCGTCACCGGCATGATCGACCTGGACGCCTTCACCGCGTACCTGACCGAGAAGTCGCCGGTCTCCGCGCCGGCGCTGGACCGGATCCAGACCACCGCGGAGGTCCCCGCCGCCTGACGGCCGACCGCACGACAACGGGCCCCGGAGCTGATGCTCCGGGGCCCGTTCGTGTGCCGGCGGCGACCGCTAGGCGGGCGCGGGCTCCGGCTCACGGGCGGAGGCGGCGACGCGGCCGTCCTGCGCGGCGTTGAGCAGCGGGCGCAGCGACAGCGCCAGCACCGAGGCGGTCAGGCAGCCGCCCACCACGACCGCCACCCAGAGCCGGCCGTTGGCGGCGCCGATCAGCGGGCCTGCGGTGACCGGGCCGATGACGCCGCTGATCCCGAAGATCATCGAACTCATCGCGTTGTAGCGGCCGCGCAGCTCGTCGGTGGCGAGCGCGTTGGTCAGCGCCGGCATCACCGGCGAGAGCATCGTCTCACCGAACCCGAAGATCGCCGAGCAGGCCACCACGCCGAGCGCCGCGAGCAGCGCGTTGCCCGTGCCGACCACGCCGGCCGCGCCGAGGACCAGCCAGGCGGTCGCGAAGACCGCGCCCACCGCGGCGAGCGCGCCGGTCCGGCTCCGCCCCTCCATCCGGCGGATCACCAGCAGCTGGGAGAGCACGATCATCACGGTGTTGCCGGCGAGCGCCCAGGCCACCACCCGGGGCGACACCTCCACCACCCGCACCGAGTACGCGGCGAAGCCCACCTCGATCTGCGCGTAGCCGCAGGTGGTGAGGACCAGGCCGAAGAGGACCAGCCGGCGGAACGGCCGGTCCCGCAGCACCGCGAGGTAGCCCCCGGCCCCCGGCCCGGCGTCCACCGCCCGGTCCTCGACCAGCCGGTGCCCGACGTGCGGCAGGGTCAGCAGGATCAGGCCCGGCATCAGGTAGCTCACCGCGTCCAGCACGTAGATGGCCTGGAAGGTGACCGGCCGGGCCACGTCGACCACCGCGCCGGAGATCAGGCCGCCCACGCCGATGCCCAGGTTGAGCAGGGCGAAGTTCAACCCGAACACCCGCTGCCGCTCACCGTCGCCGGTCAGCGAGGCGAGGATGGTGTTCTGGCCGGCCCAGATCGCCGAGCTGCCGACGGCGACCAGCGTCATCACCCCGAACGCCGAGGCCGTCGAGTCGACCAGGGCCAGCGAGCCGGTGCCGACCGCCTCGATCGCCAGGCAGGGCAGCACCACCCGGCGCGCGCCGAACCGGTCGATCAGCGTGCCGCCCAGCGGCGACAGCGCCAGCGTCACCGCGCCGAACCAGCCGATCACCAGGCCGGCCCGGGCGTCGCTCAGCCCGCGTACGTCGGTGAGGTAGATGAACAGGAAGGGCAGGGTGAGGCCGCGCCCGACGGCCGACAGCAGGGTGCCGACCAGGATCCGACGGGCTTCCGGACGGGCGGGTAGGGAGCGGCGCAGCATGCCTGGATTCTGTTGCGGGGGTACGACAGGCGGCGAACGGTTTTCGGGTGGCCCACCTCACCCCGCTGCTCACGGGGTGAGGTGGGTCTCAGCCGACCGGCGTCGGTGTCGCCATCTCCGATCCCTCGGCCGTGGCGGCCGACGGGGACTCCTGGACCGTGGGGGCCGACGGTGACCCCTCGGCCGGGGTGGCCGACGGAGTCGTACCCGACGGGGTGGACACCGGTGAGGTGGACGCGGAGTCCGCGGGCGACGCGGTGTCGGCCGCCGGTGCGGTGGAGCCGGCGGGCGCCGACGGCGCGACGGACGGCGTGTCGGTGGGGCTCGGGGTCATGCCGGCGGCCGGCGTCGGGGTCGCAGCGGTCGGGGAGGGCGTGCCGCCGGCCGTCGCCGCGACCGCCGGGTCCTGCCCGATGATCGCCACGATCTGCGCCTTGAACCCCTCCAGGCGGGCCTGGATCTCCTGCGGACCGAGCCCCCGGATGTGCCGGCCGAACCGCTCGATCTCCCGCCACAGCGCGGTGATGCGGTCCTTCGTGTCGTCGCTCAGCCCCTCGGGCAGGGTGAACACGAGTTGCGAGGCCACCGCGTACGTCTGGCAGTCCCGGCAGGAGTAGTTCACGGCCGCCGAGACGTTCTCCGGCACGATCACGTCGGCGGGCCCGACGACGAGCACCACCTGGAACGAGACCGCCACCGTGCGGCAGTCCCGGCAGCTCGCCAGGGCGTACGCCTCGTTGCGGTTGTCGACGTCGCCCTCGTTCCCGTCGGCCCAGACAAGGGCGAACGCCACGTCGTAGACGGTGGAGCCGTCCCGGGTGTTGACCGCCAGGGCCTGGTTGTCACCCGGGCCCGGTGCCTCCGGCGGGTTGAACGGGAAGACCCAGGTCGATCGCGGGTGGCCGGCAGCCGCGGGCGAGACGGGCTCCCGGGGCACCAGGACGAGCGCCAGTCGCTGCTCGCCGGGGTTGGGTGGCGTGGTGGCACCGGGCCAGACGGTGGTCACCGTGCGCCGCTCCCCGACCCGGAGGTTCGGCTTGACCGCCGGCACGGCGGAATGCCGCTGCCCCGTGGGCAGCACGTCGGCGACGGTGCCGCGCTCGTGCTCCTGCACCGGCCGGTACTTCGCCGGGTCCGGCCACCAGGCCCAGACCAGCGCCGCCACCAGCGCGGCCGAGCACCTCCTCGGCCTTCGTGCCGGCGTAGACGTCGGCGGTGTCGAAGGTG
>NZ_JBEXLR010000075.1:0-31549 GCF_040610095.1 Micromonospora sp. NPDC004540 | reverse complement strand
GGGCCCGCGGCCCCCGCGGGGGGGGGGGGGGGGGGGGGGGGGGCGGTCGCGGGGCGGCGGGGCGGCGCCCCCCCTCCCCCCCCCCCCGCGGGCCCCCGCCGGCCCGCCCCGCCCCGCCCCCCGCCCGCCCCCCCCCCCACGGCCGTTTCCGGCGCGGCCGTCCCCTTCCGCCCTCCGGACGCCGGTCGGCCCCGCTCCGCTGTCCCGCCACCCCCTGACACGGACGGGTGGAATCGCAGGAATAACCCCGGTCAGCCGGGTATCCGTGCGGTCCAACGTCTCAAGGGGGGGAACGCATGTTGGGAATCAAACGCCTGGGCCTGCTGGCCGCGCTGGTGCTCGTGGGGCTGGCGCCAGCCGCCGCGGCCCAGGCCGCAGCGCAGCCGTCGACGCAGGACACCCAGTACCTGCAGGCGCTGCACCAGGTGAACCTGTTCGAGATCACCGCGGGTGACCTGGCACAGCAGAAGGGTCAGAACCAGCAGGTCAAGGACCTGGGCAAGATGTTCGTGACGGACCACACCCAGCTGGACCAGACGGTGCAGTCCACCGCGCAGCAGCTCAACGTCCAGCTGCCGGCCGACCCGACAGCCGACCAGCAGAAGGTCCTCGACCGGCTGAACAACCTCAGCGGCGCCGACTTCGACAAGGCGTGGGTGACAGCCCAGTTGGCCGGTCACGTCCAGGCCATCCAGGCCACCCAGACCGAGATCTCGCAGGGTTCCGAGCAGTCGGTGGTCCAGATCGCCCAGGACGCCCTGCCGGTCCTCCAGGCGCATCTCGACGCGCTGACGGCCTTGGCCCAGACCCTGGGCGTCCCGGTCCCGCAGACCAGCCCCAGCGGCACGCCCAGCCCGGGCGGCACCACGTCGCCTGGCCCGGGTGGCACCGAGTCGCCGACCCCGGGTGGCACCGGCACCGAGGAGCCCGCTCCGGGCACCACGGAGACCCCGGCGCCCGGCCAGAGCTGACGCGTACGACCGACGCTGGCCGGTCCGCCCTGCGGGGCGGGCCGGCCACCCGCGTGCGGTCAGTCGGCGTTGGCCAGCCCGATGGCGAACGCCTCCTCCAGGTCGTGCTGCGAGTAGGCGCGGAACGCGATGTGCGACTCGGTGTTGATCACCCCGGGCACCTTGGAGATGCTGCCGGCGATGACCTGGGCGATCTGCTCGAACTCGCGGACCCGGACCATGGCGATCAGGTCGACGTGCCCGGCCACCGAGTAGACCTCGCTGACGCCGGGCAGGTTGGCCAGCGTCTCGGCCACCTCGGGAATGGAGTCGGTGGCGCAGTCGATCAGCACGATCGCGGTGATCACGGGACATTTCTCCGTTCGTCGACGTCGAGGCCCATGCTAAGGGCTGCGGGGGTCACCGGGCCGCCGGGACGGTCAGGTCGGTGCCGGCCCGGATCACCTCGCTGAGGCGTTCGTCGGCGGCGACGGTCGCGCCGGGCCAGACGACCGAGCGGTCCACCGCGCCGCGCACCACGGCGCCCGCCCCGACCACCGAGCGGGTCACCCGCCCGTCGACCGTGGCGGACGGGTCGACCAGGCCGCCGGGGCCGGCCGCGTGCAGGTTGGCCGCCAGGTAGTCGGCCGGGGTGCCGGTGTCGTAGAAGGTTCCCGCGTAGGGGAGCACGGTGAGCGCGCCGGCCTGCTCGGCCGGCCGCCAGACCGCCCGGACCAGGTCGCCGAAGCTCGCCGGCAGGTCCCGGACCAGCCGCCAGGGCAGCAGCGAGAACCCCACGAACCGGTGGCCGTCGAAGGTGCCGGGAGCCGCCGGGTCCTCCGCCGGCTGGCCGAGCAGGCGTACGCTCCGCCCGTCCCAGCCGTCCAGCAGCGCCGCCACGTCCGGCCCCGGCGGGGCGTCCGGGTCGGCCAGGTACGCGTCGGCGTTGCCGACCAGCACCCCCCGCCCGGCGATCCACTCCCGCAGGTTCCCCAGCCCGCCGGCGGTGCCGAGCGGATCACCCGGCTCGACCGACAGGTGCGCCCGGGCGCCGACGTGCGCCACCACCTGCCCGCCCAGGTAGCAGGCGTTCACCGCGACCCGGTCCGGCCCGGCCAGACCCAGCCCGGCCAGCCGGTCCAGCGCCCGGTCGAGCAGCGGCACGTTGCCGACCGGGCAGAGCGCCTTCGGCAGGTGCTCGGTGAGCGGGCGCAGCCGGGTGCCCTCGCCGGCGGCGAGCACCACCGCGCAGACGTCCGCGGCCGCCCGCCAGCCGGGCCCGGACGCGGCGGCCGTCGCGGGGGCGGTCACGCGGCGGGTGGCGCCGCCGGCGGGGCCTCGCCCGCGCGCGGGCCGATCCCGTAGTAGCGGAGCAGGTTGGCGGTGGCCCGACTCAACCGGGGCAGGTCGTCCAGCGGGTGCCAGGCGGCCTCGAAGACCTCGGCGCCGTCCACCGTCAGCTCGGTGCTGGAGGCGGGCACCTCGGTCTCGAAGACGACGTCCACCCAGCCCTTGGCGTGCACCACGGCGTTCGGCACGGCCGGGCGGAGCCGCTCGGGGGAGAGCCGGATGCCGGACTCCTCGTGGAGCTCGCGGGCCGCACCGACCACCGGCGCCTCGCCGCGCTGCAGCAGCCCGGCCGGGAGGGTCCAGCTGTGGCCGGGCGGCTGGCGCAGCAGCAGGATCCGGCCCGCCCCGTCGGCCTCGGCGTCCCGGACCAGGGTGACCGCCCCGACGATGTACTTCGGCACGGCGAGCCGGACCAGCCGGCGCCGCAGCGGGACCGGGAGCCGGTAGAAGATCTGGTAGCCGAGGGCCCGTCCGGTGGCACGCGCGCGGGGGATCATGCCTGTAAGGCTAGTGGCCGGGCGGCGCCGGCGGATGAGCGGAGTTCGGCTACTGCCGGTGGTCGACCAGATCGATCAGCTGCCGGACCACCGTGTCCGGCTCGACGGTGCGGTCGAAGACCGCCACCAGCAGGGTCTCCAGGTCGGGGTAGCCCAGCTCCTCGGAGAGCCGCAGCAGCGGCAGGTCGCTGGCCAGGCCCCGGTTGTGCTTGCGCAGCGCCAGGCCGATGGTGGCCCGGCCCAGGCGGACCTTGTCGGCGATCGAGATGCCCGGTTCGGTGTGCTCGGCGAACCAGCGGTTGATCTGCATCTGGGCGTGCGGGGACTTGACGAAGCCCAGCCACTCCCGGCGCGGCCCGCGCGGCGCCACGTCGACCTCGAAGCCGCTCTCCGCGTCGCTCTCGGTGAAGATCTCCACCACGTCGCCCTCCTCCAGTTCGGAGGAGAGCGGGGCCAGTCGGCCGTTGATCCGCGCGGCGAGGCAGTGGTCGCCCCGCTCGGTGCCCAGCTCGTAGGCGAGGTCGACGGGGGTGGCCCCGGCCGGCAGCACCACCTGCCGCCCGTCGGCGACCACCTGGATCTGCGCCTCGGCCAGGTCGCAGCGGAGCGACTCCATGAACTGGGTGGGGTCGACCGTCTCCTGCTCCCAGTCGAGCACCCGGCGCAGCCAGGCCAGCTCGTCCGCCCGGTCGGCGGCCCGGGCGGTGGCGCCGGGGAAGCGGTAGTCGCCGGCGACGCCGTACTCCGCGGCGCGGTGCATCTCCTCGGTGCGGATCAGCACCTCGACGGTCCGGTCCTGCGGGCCGCAGACGCTGGTGTGCAGGGACCGGTAGAGGTTGTTCTTCGGGGAGGCGATGAAGTCCTTGAAGCGGCCCGGCACCGGCCGCCAGAGCCCGTGCACCGCGCCGAGCGCGGCGTAGCAGTCGGTGGCCGGCCCGTCCACCACGATGGCGATGCGGGGCAGGTCGTAGGGGGCGGCGTGGTCGCCGGCCACCGTGTCCTTCCAGATCGAGTAGAGGTGCCGGGGGCGGGGGCCGACCTCGGCGTCCACCCGGCTGCGGCGCAACGCGACGCGGGTCTTCGCCACCACGTCGTCGAGGTAGGCGTCCCAGCCCGGCCGGTCGTGCACGAACCGGGCCATCCGCGCGTGCTCCTCCGGCTGCAGGTGCAGCAGCACCACGTCGTCCAGCTCGCGCTTGAGGGTCTGGATGCCCAGCCGGTCGCAGAGCGGGACGAGCACCTCCTGGGTCTTGCGGGCGATCCGCTCCCGGGAGGCGGCCGAGCGGACCCCGAGGGTCCGCATGTTGTGCAGCCGGTCGGCCAGCTTGATGATCAGCACCCGGACGTCCTTGCCGGCCGCCACGATCATCTTGCGGATGGTTTCCGCCTCGGCGGCCTTGCCGTAGAACGCCTTGTCGAACTTGGTCACCCCGTCGACCAGGTGGGCCACCTGGCGGCCGAAGTCCTCCTGGAGCGCCTGGAGGGTGTAGCGGGTGTCCTCCACGGTGTCGTGCAGCAGCGCGGCGACCAGGGTGGTGGTGTCCATGCCGAGGTCCGCGCAGATCTGGGCGACCGCGAGCGGATGGGTGATGTAGGGCTCACCGCTCTTGCGGAACTGGCCGCGGTGCATGTTCTCGGCGATCGTGTAGGCCCGCCGCAGCACCGACGCGTCGGCGCTGGGATGGATGCCCCGATGGGCGCGGACCAGCGCGGTGACCGGGTCGTTGTCGGTGGTGGGCCAGGTGAGCAGGGAACGCAGCCGACGGGAGAGCGGGAGCTCGCCGGGCTGGGTCGGGAGGGCGCCGCCCAGGGCGGCGCCGTGTCCGGCGTCGACGTCCACCTGGGACACCTCCTCACCCCGGCCCCTGGTCGCCGGGGCCGGCGACCGGGAGCAGGCCCGCGAATCGGGCAGGACTGCACTTCTCTAACAGCCTAAGGGAGTTGACGTAGTCCGATCGGACACTTGGTCATGAGCGTTCGGTCGAGAGTTGCTGGGACGCGCCGTTCTCCGCCTTGGTCAGCAGGTCGCGGAACCGGCCCGCGCCGGCGACCGGCGAGGCCCATCCGGCCGAGGTCTCGACCAGCCGGGTCTCCGGTCGCTCCAACCAGGACAGGATCCGCTCGGTCTCCTCGGCGGTGGCCGCCGGCACCGGGCCGTGCCCGGGCAGGACCGTCTCGGCGGTGGCCCGGATCGCGGCGATGGTCGGTCGTGGGTGGACACCCGGCGGGGAGACCCCGGCCCCGGCCAGCCGGCCGTGGCGCACCAGGGCCAGCTCCCAGCCGCCCCGGGTGGCCGGGCGGGCGGCGGCCAGCTCGGCGATGCCGGTCAGCGCGGCCAGCCGCTGCATCCGGACCGCCGCGCGCAGCACCGCGGCCAGCCGGCTGCGGACCACCGCGGCCTCCTCGTAGCGCCGGGCGGCGGAGAGCACCTCGATCCGGGCCAGCAGGGCGTCCACCACCACCTGCGGGTCGTCCCGGGTGGCGGTGCGGAACGGGACGGCGGCGCGGTGGTCGTACTCCTCCGGGGTGATCCGGTGCTCGCAGGGCGCCGGGCAGCGACCCAGCTCGGCCAGCGCGCACGCCGGCATGGTGGTGCGCCGGGACAGCCGGTGGGTGCACTGGCGCAGCGGCACCGCGTCGTGGAACCCGGCGGCGGCCAGCTCGGCGGCCTGCTTGGACCGGAACGGGCCGAGGTAGGCCGAGTCGGTGGGGGCCAGGTCGCGCACGATCGACAACCGCGGGTAGGCCTCGTCGGTCAGCTTCAGCCAGACCTGGCGCTCCGGGTACTTCGACCGCCGGTTGTAGGGCGGCGCGTGCGCGGCGATCAGCCGCAGCTCGCGCACCTCGGCCTCCAGCGAGTGGGCGCACTCGACCGCCTCCACCCGCTCGGCGGCGGCCAGCATCTCCGAGATCCGGGCCCGCTTCTCGGCGGCAGTGAAGTAGCTGCGCACCCGGGTGGCGATGTCGACGGAGGTGCCGACGTAGAGCGGCCGGTCGTCGGCGGCCCGGAAGATGTAGACCCCCGGCACCTTCGGCAGCCCCTCGGCGAGGTGCCGCTTGCGGCGCTGGGTCGGGGTGACCGCCCGGGCGAACTCGATCGCCTCGCCGATGGTGTCCACCCGGTGCCCGCCGAGCCGGCCGATCAGCCCGTGCAGCACGTCGACCGTGGCCTTGGCGTCGTCCAGCGCCCGGTGCGTGGGCTGGGTGGCGGTGCGGAAGTAGGCCGCCAGGGTGCCCAGCTTGCGGTTGGGCACCTCGTCGCGGATGAGCACCCGGCGGGCCAGCGCGGCGGTGTCCAGCACCCGCGGGTTGGGCCAGGTGTAGCCGTGCTTGGCGCAGGCGGCCTTGAGGAAGCCGACGTCGTAGGGGGCGTTGTGGGCCACCAGCACGGAGTCGGCGATGAACTCCAGGAAGCTCGGCAGCACCTGCTCGATCGGCGGGGCGGGGAGCAGCATGGCCTGGGTGATCCCGGTCAGCACGGTGATGAACGGCGGGATGGGCACCCCCGGGTTGACCAGGGTGGCCAGCACGCCCAGCTCCTCGCCGCCGCGCACCTTCACGGCGCCGATCTCGGTGATCCCGCCGCCGTCCGGCGCGCCGCCGGTGGTCTCCAGGTCGACGACCACGAAGGTGGTCGCGTAGAGCGGCAGCGCGGGGTCGACCCCCGTGCCCGCCGCCGGGTCCAGGCCGGCCAGCGCCTCCTGGACGTACTCCGCTCGCGTCACCCGCGGCACGCTAGCGGCGGGGTCCGACACTCCCGTCCCAGCAGTCCCATTCGTTACCACGGCGGTAGGATGAGAGATCGGCTCACTCACCGGGCGGTGGGCCCGTTCGGGGTGGGAGACTTGCCACATGCCCCTCACCGAGCCGCACGACGACCACACCTCCGCGGAGGAGCCGGTGGTCGGCGCGCGCGACGCCGGTGAGACCCCGGAGAGCCCCTCGGCCCCGCCGGAGCCGGAGCCGACCCTGCCCGAGCCCGTCCGGCAGCGGATCGTGGCGCTCACCGCCGCGGTGCTGCCCGGGCTGGCCGCCGACGAGGTACCGGTGCCGCTGCGCCGGGTGGCCAAGTTCGCCCCCAACCGGCGGGCCCGTCTCGGCGCCCCGGCCATCGCCGCCCAGCTCACCGCCGACCCGCTGTTCCGGCAGCGGGTCACCGCCCGGGTGCTCGCCGACGCCGGCGACCTGGGCGCTGCCGTGGTGGAGGGGACCGCCCCGGCGGCGGCCGACCCGGTCGAGGTGGCCGCCCTGGCCTACCTGGCCCGGCCCCGGGGCTGGCGCGAGCTGATCGAGGCCAGCGGCGCCGCGGTGCGCGCCGAGGCGGACAGCGCGGTGGTCGCCGAGCTGGTCCGCGAGGCCGAGCAGCGGGCCACCCGCGCCGAGCACGACCGGGCGGTGGCCCGGGTCGAGGCGGAGAAGCTCCGCGACGAGCTCGCCCGGGTCCGCGAGGAGCTGGGCCAGCTCCGCGAGGAGGCCCGCCAGCTCACCCGTACCCTCCGGGAGACCCAGGCCCGGGATCGCAAGGCCACCGAGATGCTGGCCACCGAGCGGGGCCGGGCCGCCCGCGCGGCGGCCGACGCGGACGCCGAGCTGCGCCGCGCCCGGGCCCGGCTGGCCGAGGCGGAGGCCGCGGCCGGGGTCGCCCGGGTCAGCGCCAAGGAGGCCCGCTCGGTCGACGAGGCGAAGCTGTGGCTGCTGCTGGAGACGATCGGGCAGGCCGCCGTCGGGCTCCGCCGCGAGCTGGCCCTGGAGCCGGTGGAGAAGCTGCCCGCCGACTTCGTGGCCGACGCGTTCGCCGACCAGACGGGGGCCGCCCCGGCCGGGGCCGCGACCCGGGCCCGGGACACCGACGACCCGGCCCGGCTCGACCAGCTGCTCGCGCTGCCCAAGGCGCACCTGGTGGTGGACGGCTACAACGTCACCAAGCGCGGCTTCGGCGAGATGTCGCTGGAGCAGCAGCGCAAGCGGCTGATCAGCGGGCTGGGCGGGATCGCCGCGCAGACCGGGGACGAGGTCACCGTGGTCTTCGACGGCGCCGAGCGGATCCACGGGCTGCCGCCCACGCCGCGCGGCGTACGGGTGCTCTTCTCGCGCAAGGGCGAGACCGCGGACGAGCTGATCCGCCGGCTGGTCCGCGCCGAGCCGGCCGGGCGGCCGGTGGTGGTGGTCTCCTCCGACCGCGAGGTCGCCGACGGCGTGCGCCGGCACGGCGCCTACCCGCTCGGAGCCGACTCGCTGCTGCGGCGGCTCGCCCGATCCTGACGCCGGATGATCGGATTCGGGGCGGGTGCTGCCTCGTTGTCCGGTTCTGTCGCACCCTCGCCCTAGCCTCGTGGTGACCGACGGTGGTGGTCGCTTCCCTGTCCGCCACCGGCGACGCGTCAGGAGGCGTTGATGCTCATCGACTGCGACACCTGCGGGATCCGTGGCGCCGGGTGCTCCGGCTGCCTGGTGACCGCGCTGCTCGACACCGGCGCCGCGGCGGCCGACCTGGGCCCCGCCGAGCACCGGGCGATCGAGGTGTTCGCCCGGGCCGGGTTCGAGGTGCAGGTGCTGCCCGCCCCGCCCGCTCCCCGGCGGCGGCCGGCTCGCCGCCGCCGGGTCGCCTGATCCACCGCGGCACCGCGGCCACCGGGCCCGCGCCGGGCCTTAGGATGGGCCCTCACGGCGGGAGGGGAGCGGCATGACGCGGCTACGGCGCGACGGGGTGGGGCGGTGACCCCGCGCGGCTGGGCGGTGCTGACCCTGGCCGGGCTGGCTGTCGCGCTGCTCGTCGCCGGGGCGCTGCTGATCCCGTGGCACCGGCCGCCGGCGCCCCGCACCGACCAGCTCGCGGCGCTGCGCGCGCTCCCGGTCGAGCAGGTGGCCCGGGGTCGGGCCTTCCACGGCGCGTTGCGCCCGGCCGGCTGGTCGGCGCTCGCCGTCGGCCTGGTGGTGGCCCTGCTGCTCGGGCTCACCCCGCTCGGCGGCCGCCTGGTCGAGCTGGCCGGCCGGCCCTTCGGCGGGCACTGGGTCGCCCAGGCGATGCTCGGCGGGCTGGCCGTGATGTTCCTCGCCGACCTGCTCACCCTGCCCTTCGCCGCCTGGCGGCAGACCGTGCTGACCCGCTACGGGCTGAGCACCCAGGGCTGGGGCGGCTGGGCGGTCGACCTGCTCAAGTCGTACGCGGTCAGCGCGGTGATCGGCGCGCTCGTCCTGCTCGGCTTCTACACGGTGGTCCGGCTCGCCCCGCGCTGGTGGTGGGCGTTCGGCGCGGCCGGGGCCGCCGCGCTGGTGGTGCTGCTGTCGTTCGTGCTGCCGGTGCTGGTCGAGCCGGTGTTCAACCGGTTCACCCCGATGGAGCCCGGCCCGCTGCGCACCGAGCTGACCAGCCTGGCCGCCCGGGACGGGGTGCCGGTGCGCGAGGTGCTGGTCGCCGACGCCTCGCGGCGGACCCGGGCGGTCAACGCGTACGTCTCGGGGCTGGGACCGACCCGGCGGGTGGTGGTCTACGACACCCTGCTGCGCGAGGCGGACCCGGCGGAGGTGACCAGCGTGGTCGCCCACGAGCTGGGGCACGCCAAGGACCGGGACGTGTGGACCGGCACCCTCATGGGGGCGCTGGGCGCCGCCGCCGCGGTGGTGGCCCTCTACCTGATCGGCTCCTGGACGCCGCTGCTGCGGCTGGCCGGCGTCGACTCGATCGCCCAGCCCCGGGCGTTCCCGCTGCTGATCGCGCTGGTCACGGTGGCCGGCCTGGTGGCCACGCCGGTGCAGGCGCTGGTCTCCCGGCGGGTGGAGTCCCGGGCCGACGCCCACGCGCTGGCGCTCACCGGCGACCCGGCCACCTTCGAGGCGATGCAGCGCCGACTGGCCGAGGTGAACCTGGCCGACCCCGACCCGCCGCGCTGGGAATACCTCTGGTCGGCGTCCCACCCGTCCACCGTGGAGCGGATGGCCGCCGCCCGCGCCTACGCCAGGGAGTCCGGCGGATGAGCCGCACCTTGCTGATCACCAACGACTTCCCGCCGCGCCCCGGCGGCATCCAGTCGTTCGTGCACAACCTGGCGGTGCGCCAGCCCGCGGGCTCCGTGGTGGTCTACGCGTCGAGTTGGCGGGGCGCGGCCAAGTTCGACGCCGACCAGCCGTTCGAGGTGGTCCGGGAGCGCACCAAGGTGCTGCTGCCCACCCCGCTGGTGGCCCGCCGGGCGGCGCGGCTGGCCCGGGCGTACGACTGCGACACGGTGTGGTTCGGCGCGGCGGCCCCGCTGGGGCTGCTCGCGGCGGGGCTGCGCCGGCGGGCCGGCATCCGCCGGGCGGTGGCGCTCACCCACGGGCACGAGGCCGGCTGGGCCACGCTGCCCGGCGCCCGGTCGGCGCTGCGCCGGATCGGCCGGGGCGTGGACGTCACCACCTACCTCGGCGAGTACACCCGGGTCCGGCTGGCCCGGGTGCTGGACGGGGTGACCGAGCTGCGCCGGCTCGCCCCGGGCGTCGACGTGGACACCTACCACCCGGGTGTCGACGGCGAGCGGGTGCGGCTGCGGCTGGGGCTGGCCGACCGGCCGGTGGTGGTGTGCGTCTCGCGCCTGGTCCCGCGCAAGGGGCAGGACATGCTCATCCGGGCGATGCCGGAGATCCGCCGCCGGGTGCCGGACGCCGCGTTGCTGGTCGTCGGCGGCGGCCCCTACCGGGCGGCGCTGGAGAAGCTGGCCCGGCAGACCGGGGTGGAACGCGACGTGGTGTTCACCGGCTCGGTGCCCTCGGCCGAGCTGCCCGCCCACTACGCCGCCGGCGACGTCTACGCGATGCCCTGCCGGACCCGCAACCGCGGGCTGGACGTCGAGGGCCTGGGGATCGTCTACCTGGAGGCCAGCGCGACCGGGCTGCCGGTGGTGGCCGGCGACTCCGGTGGCGCGCCGGACGCGGTCCGCGAGGGCGAGACCGGTTACGTGGTGCGCGGCCGGGACGTGGCCCAGCTCGCCGACCGGGTGGCCACCCTCCTCGCCGACCGGGACCTGGCCCGCCAGCTCGGCGCGGCCGGCCGGGCCTGGGTGGAGCGGGAGTGGCGCTGGGAGACCCAGGCCGAGCGGATGGCCGCCCTGCTCGCCGGCTGACCCACGGGTGATGGCCCCGGCGCCGTGCCGGGGCCACCACGCCGGGGCCGGTGATCAGGTCCGGGCGAGAGCCGGCTCCGCCGGGACCGGCTGCGGCGACCGGCGGGCGAGCCGGCCCGGCCACCAGGTGCGCACGCCGAGGTCCAGGGTCAGCGCCGGGATCAGCAGGCTGCGCACCAGCAGCGTGTCGAGCAGGATGCCGACCGCCACGATGACGCCCATCTGCACCGACGGCACCAGCGGCAGCACCAGTAGCGCGCCGAAGGTGGCGGCCAGCACCACGCCCGCGCTGGTGATGACCCCGCCGGTGACGGTCAGCGCCCGCAGCACGCCCGGCCGGTGCCCGATCCGGGCGACCTCCTCCCGGGCCCGGGTCATCAGGAAGATCGTGTAGTCCACCCCGAGCGCCACCAGGAACAGGAACGCCTGCAACGGGACCCCGATGAAGAGCCTCGGGTGACCCATGGCGTCGAGCAGCAGCCCGGCCGCGCCCATGGCCGCCGCGAACGACAGCACCACGCTGGCCATCAGCAGCAGCGGCGCGACCAGCGACCGGAGCAGCAGCACCAGGATCACCAGGACGACCGCGAGCACCAGCGGGATGACCACGCGGTTGTCCCGGTTCACCGTGCGCTCCTCGTCGAGCACGGTGGCGGTCCGCCCGCCGACCAGGGCTCGCGCGTCGGGCACCGCGTGCACGGCGGCCCGCAGCCGGGTCACCGCGTCCCGGGCGGCGTCGCTGTCCGGGGCGGCGGCGAGCACCGCCGGCACCCGCACCCAGCGGCCGTCCGTCGAGCGCTCCGGCGCGCCCACCTCGGCGACGCCCGGCACCGCGCGGGCGGCGGCCACCACCCGGTCGGCCGTCCCGGCGGTGGCCAGGATCTCGGCGGGCGCGGCCGAGCCGCCCGGGTAGTGGGCGGCGATCAGCCGCTGCCCGGCGATCGAGCCGACCTCGGTGGTGAAGGACTCCTCGTCGGGCAGGCCCAGGCCGAGGTTGCCGATGCCCAGGGTCAGCGCGGCCAGCGCGGCAGCGGTGCCGAGCCAGACCGCCCGGGGCCGGCCGGCGACCAGGCCGGCGATCCGGCGCCAGATCCCGTGGTCGGCGGTGTGGTCGCGGGTGTCGGCGCCGGGTGCGTACCGGGGCACGAACGGCCAGAACAGCCACCGGCCGCACAGCACCAGCACCGCCGGCAGCAGGGTGGTCATGGCCAGCAGCGCCGCGGCGATGCCGACCGCGCCGACCGGACCCAGGCCGCGGGTGGACGGCAGGTCGGCCGCGAGCAGGCAGAGCAGTCCGATCGCGACGGTCGCCGCCGAGGCGCAGACCGCCCCGGCCGAGCGGCGCAGGGCGGCGGCCATGGCGGCGTGCCGGTCGGCGTGCCGCCGCAGCTCCTCCCGGTAGCGGGCGATGAGCAGCAGGGCGTAGTCCACCCCGACGCCGAAGACCAGCACGGTGAGGATGGTCTGGCTCTGGAAGTCGACGGCCAGCCCGGCGTGCCGGGCCAGCAGGTAGACCACCGCCCCGGCGAGCTGGTTGGCGACGGCCACCGCGACCAGCGGGACCAGCCACAGCACCGGGCTGCGGTAGGTGACCAGCAGGAGCAGGGCGACGGTGAGCGCGGTGGCCAGCAGCAGCGCGCCGTCCATCCCGGAGAACGCGTCGAAGACGTCGTGCTCGGCGGCCGCGTCCCCGGTCAGCGCGGTCCGCAGGCCGGGTGGCGCGCCGTCGGCCAGCCGGTCCTTGAGCGCGCCGACCGCCTCGGCGCGCCGCTCGTCGTCGAGGCTGACCGGCAGGGAGAGCAGCAGTGCCCGGCCGTCGGCGGCGGCCACCGGCGGGGACACCGCGCCGCCGTCGGCGTACCGGGCGAAGGCGGCCCGGTCGGCCTCGACCCGGGCCCGGTCGGCCGGGGTGAGTCCGGTGTCGCGGACGTAGACGGCGATGGCGATCGGGTGCCGCGAGTCGGGGAAGGCCGCCTCGGCGCGCTGCACGGCCCGGCTGCTCTCGGCGTCGGCCGGCAGCGCGCCGAGCGTCGAGTTGTCCTGCACCTCGCCGAGCTTCACCGCGAGCGGGCCGGCCGCCACGAGCAGCGCCAGCCAGAGCAGGAGGACCGCGTACTTGCCGCGGCGGCCGGCGGGCAGGCCGGCCAGGCGTTGCGGGGACATCCGAGTTCCCTTCGTCGTCACGGTTGCGGGGTCGGCGACCCCCGCTTCCGATCCTTCGGACCGGGCGGGCGCGGGTCAGGGGTGCCAGCGCGCCGGCCGGGGTGGTGCCAGCACCACCGATCCGGTGCGGCCGGTGCCGCAGAATGGGCCCGTGGACGGCGTACGCGGACTGCTCCGCACCTGGATCCGGCCCGGCGCGGTGACCGCCGCGCAGGGACTGCTGACCGCCCTGCTGTCGTTGGGCACGCACGTCGCGCTCTTCGTGCTGTCGCTGGTGTCGCTGCTGCTGATCCCGGTGTTCGGCGTGGGGTTCGCGCTGTTCCCGGTGGCCACCGCGCTGGTACGGCTCTGCGCCGGACTGCACCGCCGGCTGGCCCGCTGGGGCGGGGTGGAGATGGCCACGCCCTACCTGCCGGCGCCGGCCGGCGCGCAGTTCGGCACCTGGCGGCGGTTCCGCTGGGTGGTGAGCGACCCGGCCACCTGGCGCGACCTGTCCTGGCTGCTGCCCGGCGCGGTCACCGGCGCGGTCTGCCTGGCCGCCTTCGTCCTGCCGCTATACGGCCTGGAGGGCGTGCTCGGGGTTCCGCTGGTGCTGCACCTGACCGTCGACTTCTACGGCTACGGCCCGTTCTGGCCGGTCGACAACCTCCTGGAGGCGCTGCTCTGCTTCCCGCTGGGCGCGTTGATCCTGGTCGGCGGGCTGGCCGCCGGGCGCTGGCTGGTCTGGCTGCACCTGGCCTTCGCGCGGTTCTTCCTGCCACCGACCCGCACGGCCGAGCTGGCGTTGCGGGTCCACCAGCTCACCGTCACCCGGGCTGACACGGTGGACGCGCAGGCGGCCGAGCTGCGGCGGATCGAGCGGGACCTGCACGACGGCGCGCAGGCCCGGATCGTCGCGCTGAGCATGAGCATCGGCCTGGCCGAGCAGCTCGTGGGGGACGACCCGGAGGCGGTGCGGCGGCTGCTCGCCGAGGCCCGGGAGACCAGCGGGCAGGCCCTGGCCGAGCTGCGCGGACTGGTGCGCGGCATCCACCCCCCGGTGCTCGCCGAGCGCGGCCTGGCGGGCGCGGTACGTGCGCTGGCGCTGGCCGTGCCGCTGCCGGTGGCGGTGACCGTCGACCTGCCGGGCCGCCCGGCCGCACCGGTGGAGTCCGCCGCGTACTTCGCGGTGGCCGAGGGGCTGGCGAACGTCAGCAAGCACAGCGGGGCGTCCCGGGCGTGGGTCGAGCTCGGCCACACCGACGGGCGGCTGACCATGGTGGTCGGTGACGACGGGCGGGGCGGGGCCGACCCGGCGGCGGGCAGCGGCCTGGCGGGGATGGGGCGTCGCCTGGCCGCGTTCGATGGGACGATGGTGGTGACCAGTCCGGCCGGTGGACCCACCGTCATCAGCATGGAGCTGCCGTGCGAGTTGTCATCGCCGAGGATCTCGCCCTCCTCCGGGACGGGTTGATCCGCATCCTGGAGGCGTTCGGCTGCCAGGTGGTCGCGGCCGTCGACAACGGACCCTCGGTGCTGCCCGCGCTGGTCGAGCACCGTCCCGACGTGGCGGTGCTCGACGTCCGGCTGCCACCGACCTTCACCGACGAGGGGTTGCAGGCCGCCATCCGCGCCCGAGCCGAGATCCCCGGGCTGCCGATCCTGGTGCTGTCCCAGCACGTCGAGCAGCTCTACGCCCGGGAGCTGCTCTCCGACCGGCTCGGTGGGGTCGGCTACCTGCTCAAGGACCGGGTGTCCCACGTGGACCAGTTCGTCGACGCGGTGCGCCGGGTGGCCGCCGGCGGCACGGTGATGGACCCGGAGGTGGTCGCCCAGCTGCTGGCCAGCCGGTCCGGGGCGGATCCGCTCGACGAGCTGACCCCCCGGGAGCGGGAGGTGCTCGGCCTGATGGCGGAGGGCCGGTCCAACGCGGCGGTCGCGGCCCGGCTCTTCGTCACCGAGAAGGCGGTCAACAAGCACATCAACAACATCTTCAGCAAGCTGCGGATGCCGCCGTCCGGCGACGACAACCGGCGGGTGCTGGCCGTGCTGGCCTACCTGCACGGTGAGGACGGCCGCCGGCCGCGGACCCCGGCCTGACCCGGCTCAGGAGGCGGTGTCGGTCAGGGCGGGGGAGCGGTCCAGGTGCGGCGCCGCCGGCCCGGGGCGGCCGAAGTGCCAGCCCTGCCCGGCGTCGCAGCCGATCGCGCGCAGCCGGTCCGCCTGGTCGGCGGTCTCCACGCCCTCCGCCGTGACGGTCAGGCCGATGGCGTGCGCCAGCGAGACCAGCGAGGCGAGGATCCGCTCGTCGGTGCGGCTGCCCGGGTCGTCGGCCGGGGCGCGCAGCCCGGCCACGAAATTGCCGGCCACCTTCAGCTCGCTCACCGGCAGGTCCCGCAGGTACGCCAGGTTGCAGTAGCCGGTGCCGAAGTCGTCGATGGCCACCCGGACGCCGAGGTCGGCCAGCACGCGCAGGGCGCGGACCGGGTCCGCCACGGTGCTCATCATGGTGCTCTCGGTGACCTCCAGCTGCAGCCGTTCGGCGGGCAGGCCGGTGCGCCCCAGCACGCCCTGCACCTCCTGCACCAGCCCGGGCCGGTGCAGCTGGCGGACGGCCAGGTTGACGCTGACGAACGGGGCGCCGGCCGGCCCGGCCGCCCAGGTGCCCGCCTCCCGGCACGCCTCGGCGAGCACCCAGCTGCCGAGCCGGACGATCAGGCCGGTCTCCTCGGCCAGCGGGATGAAGCTGTCCGGGCGGAGCACGCCCAGCTCCGGGTGGCGCCAGCGGACCAGCGCCTCCATGCCGACCACCCGGCCGTCCCGCAGCCCGGTCAGCGGCTGGTAGTCGAGGTAGAACTCGCCCCGGTCCAGCGCGGCGGGGATCGCCGCGGAGAGGGCGTACCGGGCCAGCTCCTGGCGGTTGCGGTCGGCGTCGAAGAGCGACCAGCGGGCCCCGCCGGCCGCCTTGGCCCAGTGCAGCGTGCTGTCCGCCGCGCGCATCAGCTCCATCGGCGAGGTGCCGGCCACCTGCCGGTCGACGATGCCGACGCTGGCCGACACGGTCAGCTCGTGCCCCTCGACCAGCGCCGGCTCGCTCACCGCCGCCAGGGCCGCCTCGGCCACCTTGACCACATCCTCGGTGCAGCCGGCGCGCTCGACCAGGATGACGAACTCGTCGCCGCTCAGCCGGGCCACCAGGTGCTCGCCGAGCGCCCGGCGCAGCCGCCGCGCCACCGAGACCAGCAGCGAGTCGCCGACCTGGTGACCGAGGGAGTCGTTGACCACTTTGAACCGGTCCAGGTCGAGGAAGCAGACCCCGATCCGGTCGGCGCCCCGCCCGGGCGCGGTGATCGCGGCGGTGAGCCGCTCGGTGAACAGGGTGCGGTTGGGC
This sequence comes from Micromonospora sp. NPDC004540, assembly GCF_040610095.1. Taxonomy (NCBI): domain Bacteria; kingdom Bacillati; phylum Actinomycetota; class Actinomycetes; order Micromonosporales; family Micromonosporaceae; genus Micromonospora; species Micromonospora sp. NPDC004540. The sequence continues at coordinate 15,123 of NZ_JBEXLR010000075.1, read as the reverse complement.
AGGTCGGTCAACGGGTCGTGGGTGGCCTGGTGCCGGAACCGGGCCTCGCTCTCCCGCAGCGCCCGCTCGGCCTGCGCCCGGGCCACCATGGCGGCCCGCCGGATGGCCTCCTGCTCGTCGAGCGTGCGGTCGCGCAGGGCGCGGGCGTATCCGGTGGCGACGGTGGCGAGCAGCCGGGCCATCCGGTCCTCGACGTCGTCCACGGCCAGGTCGAGGTCCCGGACCAGGCGGAGCTGGATCACCTCGATGGTGCGGCCGAGCCCCTCGGCGGAGGCGATGTGCGACTGCACCAGCTCGGCGCCGACCTGCTGGCCGATCCGCAGGTCGAACGGGTCGGTGCGCAGCGCCAGCGCCAGCCGCTCGGTGAGCCGCTGGAGCAGCGCCTCCAGCTGGGCCTGGGTCATCGGCAGGTAGCTGGTCCCGGAGACCGCCTTGGCCCAGGCCCGGGCGAAGGCGCCGGGGCGGGAGCGACTGGTGGCGGTGGGCCCGTCGTCACCCACCGAGCCGCCCGACGCCGCCCATGAAGACCGCCTGCTCGGCGTTCTCCGCCTGCTCCGGAGCGTCCGGCCGCCACTCCGGGACCCAGACCACGCCCGGGTCGACCAGCTCGAAGCCGGCGAAGAGCGCGGCCAGCTCGGCCCGGCTGCGGATGAAGAGCTGGTTGTCGGTGCGCCGGTAGACCCGCTCGGCCTCGGCCCGCTCGCCGGTGCCGGCACGCCCGTCGTCGCTGGCCTGCGACATCACCAGGTAGCTGCCGGGGGCCAGCGCCGCGCGCAGCGTGCGTAGCAGCTCCTCCGGACGGTCCGTGTCGGGGATGAAGTGCAGCACCGCCACGATCATCACGGCCACCGGCTGGGAGAAGTCGAGCAGCCGGAGCACGTCGGGATGGCGCAGGATCGCCTCCGGCCGGCGCAGGTCCTCCTGGACCACCGCGGCCCGGTCGTTGCCGGCCAGGATCTCCTGGCTGTGCGCCACGGCGACCGGGTCGACGTCGACGTAGACCACCCGGGACTCCGGGTCGATCCGCTGGGCGATCTCGTGCACGTTGCCCACGGTCGGGATGCCGGAGCCGATGTCCAGGAACTGACGTACCCCGGCGTCGGCCAGGAACTGCACGGCCCGGCGGAGGAAGGCCCGGTTGGCCTGGGCCATCAGCGGGGCCTCCGGGACCGCCTCCACCATGGCCCGGGCGGCGGCCCGGTCGGCCGCGAAGTTGTGCGAGCCGCCGAGGTAGTAGTCGTACATGCGGGCCACGCTGGGGCGCTCGATGTCGATGGATTCGGGTGCCCAGTCCGGCCGCTGCATGCGCTTGCCCCTTTGTGTCGGCGGCGCGCGGGGGTCGCCGCCGCGCGGATCACCCGGGTATTCTGCCCGCCCGCCGTCGCGGTGCAAAGACCGCCGTCGCTACGCGTCCGGCGCCTCACCGTACGCGGTCGCGGGCGCCCGGAATGCCGGAGAGGCCCGCGTCCGGGGTGCGGACGGGGGCCTCTCCGGCGTCGAGCTGGCGGGACGCCGTCAGAACTTCGGGGCGTCCGGGGCCTCCAGCAGCCCCAGCCGCAGCGCGGTCATCAGCGCCTGGGCGCGGTTGGCGGCGCCGAGCTTCTCGTAGAGCTTCGAGATGTGCGTCTTGGCGGTCGACTCGCTGACGAACAGCTGCTTGGCGATGCCGGCGACGCTCATGCCGTCGGCGAGCAGCCGCAGCACCTGGCCCTCACGCGGGGACAGCTGCGGGCCGGACGGGGCCAGCCGGCGCTTCATCGCCTCGGCCAGGTCGGCCGCGGTGAACGCGCTGGGGGAGGAGGCGGCGTGCCGGGCGGCGGCCACCACCTCGTCGGCCGGGGCGGTCTTCGGCACGAACGCGCTCGCCCCCGCCTCCAGGGCGCCGAAGAGCTGGTCGTCGCCCGCGTACATGGTGAGCACGACGATGCCCATCGACGCGCTGGACTTGCGCAGGGCGCGGGTGGCCTCCAGGCCGCTGCCGTCGGGCAGCCGCAGGTCCATGATCACTACGTCCGGCTGGAGCGCGCCGGCCTGGCGCACGCCCTCCGCGGCCGTGGCCGCCTCGCCCACGACCTCGAACTGCCGGTCCCGCTCGAAGGCGTGCCGCAGACCCTTGCGGATCAGATCGTGATCGTCGACAAGGAGAACCTTGGTCCGGGTGGCCGGTGTCGGGCTGGTGGTCATCCTCGGGTTACTCCCCTTCTGCTGCTGCGCTGCCGCGCACCTTATCGCGCCGGGGCGAGGTGCCGAGTACCACCGCCACGGTCGTGCCGCTGGGTTGCCGCGGCCTGATCTCCAACCGGCCCCGGATACGTTCCGCCCTCTCGGCCATGATCGCAAGACCGTAGTGCCCGTCGGGGCGCTGGTCACCGATGCCGTGACCGTCATCCGACACTTCAATTTGCGCGTACGGGGGGTCCACCTCACAGGTGACCCACAGATTCGCCGCCCCGGCGTGCTTGCGCGCGTTGGTCACCGCCTCCTGCGCGATGCGCAGCAGTTCGGCTTCCGTGGCGGCGGGCAGCCGGGCGGTGGACTCGTCCAGGGACAGGTGCACCCGCAGGCCGCCGGAGGCGCCGACGGTGCGGGCGTACTCGGCGATGGCGGCGGCCAGGCCGCCGTGCCGGTCCACCTCGCTGCGCAGCTCGAACAGGCTCAGCCGCAGCTCGGTGATCACCCGGGTGACCTCCTGGCGCAGGGTGCGCAGCGAGTCGGCGGTCTCCTCGGCGTCGTCGTGCACGGTGGCCAGGGCGTTGTCGATGCCGTAGCCGACCATCACCAGCTCCTGGGCGACCCCGTCGTGGATCTCCCGGGCCAGCCGCTGCCGCTCCTCGTTGGTGGCCAGCGAGCGCACCTCGTCGAAGAGCAGCGCGGCCTCCAGGCGCAGCGCCGCGGGGCCGGTCAGCGCGGTCACCCGGGACACCACCGGCGGCGGGTACGCGTGCGCGGTGTCCGCCTCGACGACGACCAGGCCGACCGTGCGCACCCCGGCGACCAGCGGCACGATGAGTGCCGAGACCTCGCCGGAGGCCCGGGAGCGGGCCTGCGAGCGGGCCGAGGTGGTCGGCTGCTGGCTGGCCCAGGCGTCGGCGATGGCCGAGTCCGCGTCGAGCGTGGTCTCCCAGTCCACCCGGTCCGCGCCGATCTGGGCGAGCACCACGAGCCGGCCGCCGCCACTGGCCGACAGCACCGCGCCCCGGTCGGTCTTCGCCACCACGCGCAGCTCCTCCAGCAGGTGCTCGGAGATGCCGCCCGGGTCCAGGGTGGCGCCGGGAAGCTGGCGGGCGACCGTGCGCAGCTGGGTGAGCAGCCGGGTGGCCTCCGCGTACGGCTGGGGCTTGCCCTCGCCGCGGACCCGCATCACCCGCTGGAGCGTGCCGGCGGTGAAGAGGCCGATGCCGGCCAGGATCAGCCACTGCGCGCAGACCGCCAGGTAGCCGAGCTGGCCGAGCTGCGGCTCGCCGCCGACCTCGGTGAAGGCCGCGCTGACCAGCAGGGTGGCCGCCGTCACCACGAGCAGCGCGGCGCCCTCGCGGAACCGGCGGCGCAGCGCGGTCACGGTGACCGGCACGGCGAGGTACGGCAGCACCGCCGAGGCGCCCAGCCCGCCGGTGACGCCGGTGAGGTGGGTGTCGGCGGCGACCTGGCTGGCGGCCAGCCCGAGGACCACCACCTCGGCGAAGCGGCTGATCGGGGCGAGCAGCCGGTGCTGGGGGGCCAGCACGGCGGGCAGCCCGGCGACGCCGAGCAGGGCGATCCACCACAGCTGGGTGGCGTCGCGGGTGGCGAACAGGGTCAGGGCGGCGACCAGCGCGAGGAGGACCACGCGCGCCGCGGCCGCGAGGGACTGCGTCTGCGGCTGGCTGGGTGTCGAGGCGGGCACGTGACGGATGGTAGTCAGCCTCGGTAGATGTCCGCGATCTCCGCCGCGTACGTCTTGTGCACGACCTGCCGCTTGACCTTGAGCGAGGGGGTCAGCTCGCCGGTCGCCTCGGTGAAGTCCTGCGGCAGGATCCGGAACACCTTGATCGCCTCGGCCTTGGAGACCGACTGGTTCGCCTGGTCGACCGCGGCCTGCACCTCGGCCCGCAGCGCCTCGTCCCCGCGCAGCTCTGCCACGCTGGTGTCCTCCGGGCGGCCGCGCGCGGCCAGCCACTTCGGCAGCGCCTCCTCGTCGATGGTGACCAGCGCCGCGATGAACGGCTGCCGGTCGCCGACCACCAGGCACTGGCTGACCAGCGGGTGTGCCCGGACCTGGTCCTCGAGCACCGCTGGGGCGACGTTCTTGCCGCCGGCGGTCACGATGATCTCCTTCTTGCGGCCGGTGATGGAGAGGTAGCCGTCCTCGTCGAGCTGACCCAGGTCGCCGGTGCGGAACCAGCCGTCGGCGCTCAGCGCCTCGCCCGTGGCCGCCTCGTTGTGCCAGTACCCCTGGAAGATGATCTCCCCGGCGATCAGGACCTCGCCGTCGTCGTCGATCCGGATGGTGACGCCGGGCAGCGGCCGGCCGACCGTGCCGACCCGGGTGTGCCCGGGCAGGTTCGCGGCGGCGGCCGGAGCGGTCTCGGTGAGGCCGTAACCCTCGCAGATGGTCACCCCGACGCCGCGGAAGAAGTGCCCGAGCCGGGCGCCGAGCGGGGCGCCGCCGGAGATCGCGTCCCGGCACCGGCCGCCCATCGCCGCCCGCAGCTTGCGGTAGACCAGCTTGTCGAAGAGCGCGTGCTGCGTGCGCAGGCCCAGGCCCGGCCCGTCGGGGGTCTCCAGCGCCTCGCTGTACGCGATGGCGACCTTCTCGGCCCGGTCGAAGATCTTGCCCTTCCCGTCGGCCTCGGCCTTCTGCCGCGCGGCGTTGTAGACCTTCTCGAAGACCCGGGGCACGGAGAGCACGAAGGTCGGCTTGAACTCCTGGAGCTCGCCGACCAGGTTCTTGGTGTCGGAGCAGTGCGCCATGGTGGCGCGGGCCTGCACCATGCCGACCTGGATGAGCCGGGCGAAGGCGTGCGCCAGCGGCAGGAAGAGCAGCGTGGAGGCGCCCGGGCGGAACAGGTTCGGCAGCACCGGCACCGCGTTGGCGATGTCGGCGTAGATGTTGCGGTGGGTCAGCACGCAACCCTTGGGCCGGCCGGTGGTGCCACTGGTGTAGATGATGGTGGCGACGTCGTCGGCCTTCAGCGTCGAGCGGCGCACCTCGACGTCGGCCGGGTCGACCGACGCGCCGGCGGCGACCAGTTCGTCGACCGCGCCCAGCTCGATCTGCCAGACGTCGCGCAGCTCGGGCAGCCGGTCGCGGACCCCGGCGACCAGGGTGGCGTGCGCGGTGCTCTCCACCACCACGGCGACCGCGCCGGAGTCGGCGAGGATCCAGGCGGCCTGTTCCGCGCTGGAGGTCTCGTAGATCGGCACGGTGACCGCGCCGGCGGCCCAGATCGCGTAGTCGAGCAGGGTCCACTCGTAGCGGGTGCGGCTCATCAACCCGACCCGGTCGCCGCGGGAGACACCGGCCGCGACCAGGCCGCGGGCCACCGCGACGACCTCGTCGCGGAACTGCCGGCAGGTCACGTCGATCCAGGCGCCCGCGGTGCCCTCGGCGCGCCGGACGAACTGCACGGCGTCGGGGGCGACCTCGGCGTTGTCCCAGACCGGGTCGGTCAGGTTGGCCGCGTCGCCGACGGTGACGATCGGCGGAACGGAGAACTCGCGCACCTGCACTCCCTCGTGCTCGCACCGGCCGGGCCGGCCGTGGTCGGCTTTGTCGAAACCTACCCGCCCGCTCCCGGGGAGGCGGTAGGGAGGTTGCCCGCCCGGCTGGTGGGACACGTCCCTTGCCGGGCGCGCCGCGACGTGCGGGGGTGGAGCGGCACGCGGGGCCCCGTCGCCGGGTAGCCTCCCCCCATGGCGGACTCCTCCACCCAGTCGATCGTCGTCGGCGCGTCACCGGACCGGGTGGCGGCGGTCATCTGCGACTTCCCCCGCTACCCAGAGTGGGCCGAGGCGGTGCGGCGGGCCGAGGTGGTCGAGGAGTACGAGGACGGCTACGCCAGCCAGGTCCGGTTCACCATCGACGCGGGCGTGATGGCCGACGAGTACGTGCTGGCCTACGAGTACGCCGAGGACATCTCCCGGATCGAGTGGCACCTGGTGGCGCCCTCGAAGATGCAGAAGTCCCAGCGCGGGTCGTACGACCTGGACGGCAATCCGGACGGAACGACCACGGTGACCTACACCCTCGAGGTGGAGCTCTCGGTGGGGATGCTCGGCATGTTTCGCCGCAAGGCCGAGAAAATGATCATGGACGCGGCGTTGAAGCAGCTCAAGCGCCGGGTAGAAGCACTCGGTGCGGCCCACTGACCCGACCGTCGTCCCGGTTGTCACGCTGGAGGAGCCGAACCATGGGCACCACTGATCCGGGTTCGGCCCGGGAAGAGGCCGAGCGCCTCGTCGCCATGCTGCTGGCCAGCGCGAAGCTGGCCGCCGCCGCGCCCGGGGCCGGGCCCTGGGGTCCGCTCGGTGGGATCCTGTCGGGTGTCCTCGGTCACACCCCGGGTGGCGCCGACGCGGGCGACCGGTCGTCCACCGCCTCCGGCGGGTCCGGCGGCGGCGCCCGGTTCGCCACCGGATCGCCGGAATGCTGTGTCTGCCCGGTCTGCCGGGGTATCGCGGCGTTGCGCGATCCGAGTCCCGAATTCACCGAGCGGCTCGCCACCGGCGCCGGCGACCTGGCCGCCGGGGTGGCCAGCCTGCTGCGCGCCTTCGCCCCGGCCGAGCCGGCCGGGGCGGGCGGCCCGTCGGGGCCGGGCGGGTCCGACGGGGTCGCCGCCGGGACCGCGGAGGGGGACCACGTGTGGCGCGAGGCGACCCGTACCGGGCATGATTCTCAGCCGGCACCCGAGCAGGACGTGTGGTCCGCCGCCACCCGGGGGGAGGGCGCGGCCGATGCGGGTGCCGTCGTGCCGCCCGCCGCCGGGCCGGACGTGCCGGCGCCGAGCCGGCCGCCGGCCGGTCGTCCCGTGGTGCCCGCCTCGCGGGTGTCCGGCGAGGTGGGCGAGGACGCACCAGGCGACGGGGCCTGACCACCGGACATCCCGGGATCGCACGGCCGGTTCGGCCGGGGCCGGGCAGCACAGCAGAGGGGAGTGGCAGCGGTGACGCTGACCATCGGAGTCGACGTCGGTGGCACGAAGGTGGCCGGCGGTGTCGTGGACGACGCCGGCAAGGTTCTCGTGCAGGCCCGACGGGACACCCCCGCCGACGACGTGGCCAAGACCCGCGACGTCATCATCGAGCTGGTCACCGAGCTGGCCACCGGCCGGACCGTCGACGCGGTCGGCATCGGCGCGGCCGGCTGGATCGACGCCTCCCGCTCCACCGTGCTCTTCGCCCCCAACCTGGCCTGGCGGGACGAGCCGCTGCGCGACTACGTCAGCAACGCCACCGGCCTGCCGGTGATCGTGGAGAACGACGCGAACGTCGCGGCCTGGGCGGAGTTCCGCTACGGCGCGGCCCGGCACGCCGACGACTCGATGGTCATGTTCACCATCGGCACCGGCGTGGGCGGCGGCATCGTGCTCGGCGGCGAGCTGGTCCGCGGCGCCAACGGCATCGCGGCCGAGCTGGGGCACATGCTCACCGTGCCGGACGGCCACCAGTGCGGCTGCGGCCGGCTCGGCTGCATCGAGCAGTACGCCAGTGGCAGCGCCCTGGTCCGCTTCGCCCGCGCCGCCGCCCGCCAGGAGCCGCACCGGGCCAGCGCCCTGCTGGAGCTGGCTGGCGGCGAGGCCGAGGGCATCACCGGGCCGATGGTGACCGCCGCCGCGAAGGGCGGCGACCCGGTCTCCGCCGAGGCGTTCGCCCAGGTCGGCCGCTGGCTCGGCACCAGCCTGGCGGACATGGCGCAGATCCTCGACCCGCAGGTGCTGGTGGTCGGCGGCGGCGTGATCGACGCCGGCGACCTGCTGCTCGGCCCGACCCGCCGGTCGTTCACCGACGCCCTGGCCCAGCGCAGCCGGCTGCCCGTCGCCGAGGTGCGCCCGGCCGAGCTGGGCAACACCGCCGGGGTCATCGGCGCCGCCGATCTGGCCCGGCGGATCTGACGTGCCGGCAGGCGTGCCGCTGCGGGTGGTCTCCTACAACATCCACAGCCAGCGGGACGACACCGCCGCGCTGGCCGAGGTGGTCCGGGCCGCCGAGCCGGACGTGGTGATCGTCCAGGAGGGGCCGCGGCGGTTCCGGTGGCGGCAGAAGTGCGCCACGCTGGCCGACTCGTTCGGGTTGGTCGTCGCGGCCGGCGGCCTGCCGTCGCTGGGCAACGTGCTGCTGACCAGCCTGCGGGTGCGGGTGACGGCGACCCGCTGCCAGCGCTACCCGCTGACCCCGGGGCGGCACCTGCGCGGCGCCGCGTACGCCGAGTGCCTCGTGGGGGGCAGCCGGTTCCTGCTGGCCGGCTCCCACCTCTCCACCGACCCGGCGGAGCGGCCCGGCCAGGCGGCCGCGTTCAAGCGGGAGCTGGACGCCGCGACGCTGCCCGTGGTGGCCGGCGCCGACCTGAACGAGGGGCCGGACGGGGCGGCCTGGCGGACCGTCGCGGCGGGGCTGACCGACGCGGCGGTGGCGATGGACCGGGCCGACCGGCTCACCTACTCCTGCGCGAACCCTCGTCGGCGCATCGACGCCCTCTTCGTGGACCCGCGCGTCGAGGTCGTCGACTACGACGTGGTGGACACCCCGCGGACGCGGCAGGCCAGCGACCACTTCCCGGTCCTGGTCGACCTGCTGCTGCCCGCCGGCGACTGAGCCCCCGCCCGCCACTCCGGCCACGGGGGCTGGACAACGGCGGCCATTGTCGGCAGGATTTCGCACCGACCCGGCACTCGTGCCGCACAAAAGGAGATTCCCGGTGTCCTCCTCCACCGACCTCGGCCGCCCCGACCCGGACCCGACGGTCGCCCCGACCCGGGACGGCCGCCCGGTCTCCGACCGGGGCGACACCGTCTGCGTCATCGGCGCCGGGGCCAGCGGCCTGACCGCCGTGAAGAACCTCCGCGAGGCCGGCTTCGGCGTGGACTGCTACGAGCGGGAGACCGGTGTCGGCGGGGCGTGGAACTGGCGGCACGACCGCAGCCCGGTGTACGCCAGCACGCACCTCATCTCGTCCCGGCCGTTCACCCAGTTCCCCGACTTCCCGATGCCGGACGACTGGCCGGACTACCCGCACCACGCCCAGCTGCTGTCCTACTTCGAGCGCTACGCCGACCACTTCGACCTGCGCCAGCACGTCTGGTTCGGCACCGAGGTGGTCCGGGTCGAGCCGGTCGAGGGCGACCGCTGGGACGTCACCACCCGCAGCACCGGCGGCTACGGCCCGGAGCGCACCTCCCGCTACGCCGCCGTGGTGCTGGCCAACGGGCACAACTGGTCGCCCAAGCTGCCCCGCTACGAGGGGCTGGAGCAGTTCCGCGGCGAGGTCATGCACGCCTCGTCCTACAAGGACCCGGCCCAGCTGCGCGGCAAGCGGGTGCTGGTCGTCGGGGCCGGCAACACCGGCTGCGACATCGCGGTCGAGGCGGCCCAGCAGGCGTCCCGCTGCTGGCACGCCACCCGCCGCGGCTACTGGTACGCCCCGAAGTACGTCTTCGGCCGCCCCGCCGACCAGGTCAACGACACCCTGCTCGCGCTGCGGGTGCCGCTGCGGGTGCGGCAGTGGCTCTACCACTGGACGCTGCGGGCGACCGTCGGCGACCTGACCCGGTTCGGCCTGCCCCGGCCCGACCACCGGGTCTACGAGACCCACCCGATCGCCAACAGCCAGCTCGTCTACTACGTCGGCCACGGCGAGATCACCCCGGTTCCCGACATCACCCGGTTCGGCGACCGCACCGTCGAGCTGGCCGACGGCCGCGAGATCGACCCCGAGCTGGTCGTCTTCGCCACCGGCTACCTGCCGCGCTTCGAGTTCCTCGAGGGGAAGGTGCTCGGCGACGCGGACGGCTCGGGCCGCCCCCGGCTCTGGCTCAACGCGTTCGCCGCCGGCCACCCCACCCTGGCGGTGGTCGGCCTGGTGCAGCCGGACTCCGGCATCTTCCCCATCTCGCACTGGCAGAGCGTGCTGTTCGCCCGGCTGCTCACCCTGCGCGCCACCCGCCCGGACCGGGCCGCCGCGTTCGGCCGCAAGGTCGCCGCCGGCCTCGGCGAGCGGTACTCGGGAAAGGTCAAGGACAGCACCCGGCACTGGTTCGAGGTCGGGCACGCCGACTACCTGCGCGCGCTCCAGCGGGCGCTCCACGACCTGGCGGGCAAGTGAGCGCGAGGAACGCAGCGCAGCGGAGTCCCGCAGTCGCGAACGAAAGGCTGGCTCAGTGATGGTGGAGCGGGTGCGGGTGGTCCGGGGCTGGGAGTGGGCCCGTCCGGAGCGGCCGGCCCGCCGCGAGATGGTCGCCGCGGTGCCCGAGCTGGACCAGGCGAAGCCGCCGCTGCTGTTCGTGCCCGGGTTCGGGCACGGGGCGTGGGCGTTCGTCGAGCACTGGCTGGGGCACGCCGCCGGCCGCGGCTTCCCGGCGTACGCGCTGAGCCTGCGGGGGCACGGCGGCAGCGAGCCGGCGCCGGAGGCGACGCTGCGGTCGTACACCCATGACGTGGTCCAGGCGGCGGCGGGCCTGCCGCGGCAGGCGGTGCTGGTGGGGCACGGCGCCGGCGCCCGGGTGGTCGCGCACGCCCTGGCGCGCTACCCGGCCCGGGCGGCCGTGCTGGTCGCGCCGGTGCTCGGCGGGTGGGGCACGTTCGGCACGGCGCTGCGCCGCAACCCCGCCGGCACGGTGCCCGCGGTGTTCGGCGCCGGCCTGCGCCTGAACCGCCGGCAGTTGTTCAGCCGTGACCTGCCCGACGTCGAGGCCCGACGGTACGTCTCCCGGCTGGGCCGGGCCGGCCGCCGGGCGCAGTGGCAGCTGCTCACCGGACGGCAGCCGGAGCCGGCGGTGGGCCGCCCCCCGGTGCTGGTGCTGGGCAGCCCCGACGACCGGGTGGTGCCGCCGGCCGCGCTGACCCGGGCGGCCCGCCGCTACGCGTCGGCCCCGTTGCTCTTCCCCGGCATGGGGCACGACCTGATGCTCGACGCCCGCTGGCGCGAGCCGATCGACGCGATCCTCGACTGGCTGGACAAGGACCCGGCGCCCGCCCTCGGGTGAGCGCCGGGCGCCCGGCTCACTCGGTGCCGGCGAGCCGGGTGACCAGCGGTCCGCTCTCGTCCAACGCGCGGAGGTAGGACCGGGCCCAGGCATGGATGTCGTTGCGGCCCAGGTGCTCCCGCATCACCCGCATCCGGTCCGCGACGTCCTCCGGCGCGGCCCGCAGCGCGGCCAGCAGCGCCGCCTTGAGCCCCTCCAGGTCGTGCGGGTTGACCAGGTACGCCTGCGCCAGCTCGGCGGCCGCCCCGGCGAACTCGCTGAGCAGCAGCGCGCCGCCGCCGTCCACCCGGGCGGCCACGTACTCCTTGGCCACCAGGTTCATCCCGTCCCGCAGCGGGGTCACCGCCATGACGTCGGCGATCCGGTAGAGCGCGACCAGTTCGGTGCGGGCGAAGGGCTGGCTGAGGTAGTGGATCGCCGGCTCGCCGACCCGGCCGAACTCGCCGTTGATCCGGCCGACCTGGTGCTCCACCCGGTCGCGGAGGACCTGGTACTGGGCCACCCGGTCCCGGCTGGGCACCACCACCTGGACCAGCACGGTGTCGCGGACCTTGACGTCCCCGCTGGCCAGCAGCTCGTGGTAGGCCTTGAGCCGTTGCTCGATGCCCTTCGTGTAGTCCATCCGATCGACGCTCAGGATGACGCGGTCCGGGTCGCCGAGGTCCCGGCGCAGCCGCCGGGCGCGGTCGGCGACGTCGGGCCGGGCGGCGAGCGCGGCCATCTCGGCGGTGTCGATGGAGACCGGGAAGGCGCCGATCCGCACCACCCGGTCGCCCACGCCGATCCGCCGGTCGGTGGCGGGCAGGTCGAGCACCTTCGTCGCGAGCTGGGCGAAGTTGTGCGCGGCCTGGGCCCGCTGGAAGCCGATGAGGTCGGCGCCGAGCATCCCGCGCAGCAACTCGGCCCGGCGGGGGAGCTGCATGAACAGCTCGGGCGGCGGGAACGGCACGTGCAGGAAGAAGCCGATCCGCAGGTCGGGGCGGAGGTCGCGGAGCAGCCCCGGCACGAGCTGGAGGTGGTAGTCCTGCACCCAGACCAGCCCGCCCGGCTCGGACACCTCGGCGGCGGCCTCGGCGAACCGCTGGTTGACCCGCTGGTACGCCTCCCACCAGCGCCGGTGGTACTCGGGCTGCTCGACGGCGTCGTGGTAGAGCGGCCAGAGGGTGGCGTTGGCGAAGCCCTCGTAGTGGTCGCGGAAGTCCTCGCCGCTGAGCGGGACGGCGCGCATCCGGACGCCGTCCACGTCGGGCAGGTGCGGCGCCGGGCCGGTGCCGCCGGCCCAGCCCACCCAGGTCGCCGGGGTGTGCCGGAGCAGGGGGTGCAGGGCGCTCACCAGGCCGCCGGGGCTGCGGCGCCACTCGAAGGCGCCGTCCGGCGCCACACTGTCGTCGATGGGAAGGCGGTTGGCCACCACCACGAGGGGGCTCTGTCGCATCTCGGGCATTCCGATCTGCAGAGGACCGACCACCCGAGGAGGGGCACAACCCGGACAGCCGGTGCGGGGTGTGACGTACAGCGGTATTCCTACTGACAGTAAGTTACACCCCTGTTACCTGACCGGCCCGGAGCGCGCGGCGTCCCGCCATCCGGGCGGCGGGCGCCCGCGGGGTCAGACGACCGCGCCGTCGTCCGGGTCGTGCTCGTCGGAGTCGCCGGGGCGCAGCCGCCAGATCAGCATCACGAAGCCGGCCAGGATGCCGGTGAAGCCGAGCAGGGTCACCACCGAGGGGTCGACCACCGACAGCACGGTGGGCGACAGGAAGAGCAGGAACCCGACCACGATGCAGAGCACGCCCAGCACCGCGTACTTCGAGAAGCGCGGCAGCGGGGGCGGCGGTGGCGGGGTGAAGTGCTCCTCCTCCCCGTCGCCCGGCAGGTCGGCGCCGAAGGTGTCCAGGCCGTCCAGGAGCGAGGGCTCGTCCTGCCGCCCCCGGCTCACCGAGATGCCGGAGACGTCCGCCGCGTAGGGCAGCCGCCGCACGTCGGTCGCGGTGGGGCCGGCGGGCTCCTCGGCGCGGCCCGCGGCGGTGCCGCCCGGCGTGGTCGGGTCGACCGGGTCGACCGGGTCGTCGACGTCCTCGGCGGCCGGCCAGGGGTGGCTCCCGGCGGTCGGCGCGGTGTGGAATCCGGCGACGATCCTCGCCCACTCGGCCTCGATGTCCGGCTCGTCGTCGCGGGCCGGCTCGCGGTCGCCCTCGTCGGTGAGCTGGGTGAGGTAGTCGCGGGCGGTGGTCAGGTGGGAGCGGTCGACGTAGAGCCGGTCGATCGGGCGGGACGGGACCGTTGTGGTGCGCGTCACCGGGTTGAGGTCGGCCGAGGGCTGGAGGTAGGCGGCGATCCCGCCGGCGGCGAGCACGTCGAGCAGGTGCTCCCCGACGCGCGGATCGACGTCGCCCGCGACCGCGTATTCGGCCGCGTCGAGCCCGTTGTCCCGCCGTCCCCGGCGGGGCCCGCCCCCTGACACCGGACACCCCCTTCGCCGCACCCGCCGGTGCGTTCCGCCCCGCGACCTGAAGCCGTCGTGCCCTGAATCCTGACACGTCGGGACCCGGTTCCGGGAGTGCGTTGTGGCGTGCCGCTCCCTGTTCGTACGCTCTTCCCCGACAGTCCCGCTCGCCGACGGCGCGCCGGGCGCGGTCCGGGCACGTCCCGGCGGCCCCCGCCGCGCCCCGGCGACCGTGGCCGGTCACCGCTCCCGTCTGGAAGGACCCCGGTGCTGTACTGGCTGCTGAAGTACATCATCCTCGGCCCGCTGCTGAGGCTGATCTTCCGCCCGCAGGTCGAGGGGCTGGAGAACGTCCCGGAGACCGGCCCGGTGATCCTGGCCAGCAACCACCTCTCCTTCTCCGACTCGATCTTCACCCCGTTGATCGTCAAGCGAAAAGTCACTTTCATCGCGAAAGCCGAATACTTCACCGGTAAGGGCCTCAAGGGCTGGCTGACCAAGATGTTCTTCGTGGGCTCCGGCACCATCCCGGTCGACCGCTCCGGCGGCCGGGCCGCCCGCGCCGCCCTGGACACCCAGCTCAGGGTGCTCCGGTCCGGCGGCATCGCGGGCATCTACCCGGAGGGCACCCGCTCGCCGGACGGCCGGCTCTACCGGGGCAAGACCGGCGTGGCCCGGCTCGCCCTGGAGAGCGGCGCCCCGGTGGTGCCGATGGCCATGCTCAACTCCGACGCCATCCAGCCGACCGGGCAGATCATCCCCAACCTCGGCCGCGTGCGGATCCGCTTCGGCGCCCCCCTCGACTTCTCCCGCTACGCCGGGATGCCCGGCGACCGGTTCGTCGAGCGCGCCGTCACCGACGAGATCATGTACGAGCTGATGGAGCTCTCCGGCCGCGAGTACGTGGACATGTACGCGCAGAAGGCGAAGGCCCAGCCCCGGGAGCCGGTGCCCGCCTGACGCCGCCGGCCCGGCTCAGCAGGCGACCGCGGGACCGGCGTCCGGGACCGGGCGGCGGGCCAGCGCCAGCAGCCCCGGCGCCTCGTTGCGCTGGGCGAACGCCCGCACCTCCGCCAGCGGGGCGCCCTCCGGCTCCCCGGCCAGCTCCAGCTCGGCGGCGGCCAGGGCGAGGGCCAGCATCCGGTCGGTCACGTCCGGGATCCGGGCGTAGACCTCCGCCCCGGCCAGGTGCAGCTCGGCCGCCCGGCGGTGGTCGCCGTCGGCCGCCGCGACCGCCCCGGTGACCGTCCGCAGCGCCGCCTCCGACCAGGGCGTGCGGTGGTCGAGCCGGTCCAGCATGGCCCGGACCCGCACGGCCGCGTCCCGGCCGGCCAGCGCGGCCGCGTACGCGGCGGCGGCGATCCACTCGCCGCTGGCCAGCGCGGGCACCGCCGACCAGGCGTCGGCCAGCTCGTCGACCAGTCCTTGGTGGCGGGCGGACCCCACTGGGCGAGCCCAGAGGCGGTCATCGGTGCCCAGCCCGGCTCGAGCGTGCAGTCG
>NZ_JBEXLR010000074.1:0-31985 GCF_040610095.1 Micromonospora sp. NPDC004540 | reverse complement strand
GGCGGACAACGAGATCACCATGTCCTCGACCCCGGTCAACCGGCGCTGCCGCTTCTTGACGATCTGCGGCTCGAAGCTGCCGTCACGGTCACGCGCTCCCGGCGACCGGCGCGGGTCGCCCCGGTCCGGCCGCCGTCGAGCACCTGCAACGCCGGGCGGAACGGGTCGCCGGAGCGGCTGCTGCGCGGCGTACGCCGCTGCTCGGCGCCCCCACCGGTGCGGGCGGCGCCGCCGCCCTCCCGGATGGTCCGGCCCCGCGGTGTGTACGCCCGGGCGTCGGAGATCCCCCCGACGCCCGGCTCCCGGTGCTCCGTGCCCCGGGACGAGCCGCGCCGGGAGCCCGTGGCGTCCCGGCGCGGTTCCTCCGATCTCGGCGGCACTGCTCAGCCTCCGTTGCCCTGCTGGCTGGTGATCGCCGGCGCACCCTCCACCGGGTGCGGGACGCCGATCACCTTGCCGTCCGGCAGCCGGATGTAGGCCAGCTCGTCCGAGTCGACCAGGCCGAGCTTGCGGGCGTTGGCCGTCAGGTTGCCCGGCGCCTTCTGGTCGGCGATCTCCTTCTCCAGCTGCTGCTGGTCGACGTCGAGCTTGGCCTGCTGCTGCTGGAGCTTCTCCAGCTTGAACGCGTTCTCGTTGATCTTGGTGTTGACGGCCAGGATGCCGAGCACCCCGCCGACCACGAGCACCAGGATCAGCCCGACGAACGGCGCCCGCGGCACGCGGACCGGCGGCGGCGGGGCGACCCGCAGCCGCGGCGAGGTGTCGCCGGTGGTCCGGTTACGCTCGGCCGGCCGCAGCGCGGCGCTGCCCTGGGTGGGGAACTCGCGCGCCCCCCGGGCGCGAGTCTCCCCCCGACGGTCGGGCCGGTCGGCCGTCACCGTCGACGTGGTGCCGCGCGGGGCACGCTGCGCCGTGGTCCGGCCCCCCGACCGCGGTGCGCGCTGCCCGATGCCGGTGTCCCGGCCGTCGCGCTGGTTGACGTTCATGTCCCCTCCCCCTCTTCGTCCGTCCCGTTCCCGTCCCCCGGCGCCGACCGCGGGTCCGTTCCGGACCCCGGTGACCCCGTCCCCGGTTGGTGCATCGCCTTCACCCGGCGGCGGTACCGTTCGCGGTCGGTACGCCCCTGCCGGGTCGCCTCCGGGTCGAGCCGTTCCGCGGCCCGCAGCCGCACCGAGGCGGCGCGCGGATTCGCGGCGACCTCGGCCTCCCCGGGCAGCTCCGCGCCCCGGCTGAGCAGCCGGAACGTCGGACCCGACCCGGGCAGTTCGACCGGGAGGTCGACCGGGCCCTTGCTGCGGACCCGGTCGGCGAGCGCCTGCTTGGTGAGCCTGTCCTCCAGCGAGTGGTAGGACAGGACCACCATGCGGCCGCCCACGGTGAGCTTGTCGAGAGCGGCCGGCAGCGCCGTCTCCAGCGCTGCCAGCTCCCTGTTTACCTCGATCCGTAAAGCCTGAAACGTTCTCTTTGCCGGGTGTCCCCCGGTTCGTCGGGCTGGTGCCGGAATGCTCTCCCGGACCAGCTCGGCCAGTCGCGCCGACGAGGTGATCGGTGCACGCTCGCGCTCCCGGATGATCGCCGAGGCGATCTTCCCGGCGAACTTCTCCTCGCCGTACACCCGCAGCACCCGGGCCAGGTCCGGGTGGGAGTAGGTGTTGACCACCTCCTCGGCGGTCACCCCCCGGGTCTGGTCCATCCGCATGTCCAGCGGCGCGTCCTGCGCGTACGCGAACCCGCGGTCGGGCGCGTCCAGTTGCAGGGACGAGACGCCGAGGTCGAACAGGATCCCGTCGATCGCCGGGTAGCCGAGCCGGTCGAGCACCTCGGGCAGCTCGTCGTAGACGGCGTGTTCGAGGTGGATCCGGTCGGCGAACCGGGCCAGCCGGACCCGCGCGTGGGCGAGGGCCTCGGTGTCCCGGTCCAGGCCGATCAGCACCGTGTCGGGGTGCGCCTCGAGCACCGCCTCGGCGTGCCCGGCCAGGCCGAGCGTGGCGTCGACGTGAACGGTGCGGCCCTTCCGACCGAGCGCGGGGGCCAGCAACTCGAGACACCGCTCGAGCAGCACCGGCACGTGCGTGCCGCGTAGCTCCCCCATCTCGACCCCCACTGGTTGAAAACCGCTCTCGTCCGTGTGTCCGTCGTCGCCACGACGCCTCGCCATACCGCCAGATCCCCATCCGCTCCCGCCCGCCGGAGGCCGCGGCCCTCCGTATCGGATCGTGCGCCTGGCACCGGGGAAGGGGTGCCAGGAACTCGAAAGCGGCTGGAGATCTCGCAGTACGTCGGGCGCCGTCACGCCCTACAGACCGCCGGGCAGCACCCCCTCCTCGATGTCGGCGAAGTCGTCTTCGCTCTCCGCGAGGTAGGCCTCCCAGGCCCCCCTGTCCCAGATCTCCACCCGCGTGCTCGCGCCGATCACGACCAGGTCGCGGTCGAGCGCGGCGTACGACCGCAGGTGCCCGGGGATGGTGACCCGGCCCTGCTTGTCCGGCACCTCGTCGTGCGCGCTGGCGAAGAAGACCCGGCTGTAGGCCCGGGCCGCCTTGCTCGTCATCGGCTGCGCGCGCAACTGGTCGGCGATCCGCTGGAACTCGGGCATCGGAAAGACGTAGAGGCAGCGCTCCTGCCCTTTCGTGATCACGACACCCCCCGCCAGTTCATCCCGGAACTTCGCCGGAAGGATCAACCGGCCTTTGTCGTCCAGGCGCGGAGTGTGGGTGCCGAGGAACATCGGCCCAACCCCCTCGCCCTGAGCGGCGTTCGCGGCGCCGCTGACCCCCCGGGCCGGTGCGGCCCTCCCGGCCTCACCATCGCGCCCCACTCTACTCCACTTCCCTCCACCTGCAACCGGAAACGCCCGCGCGGCGTGGCGTTTCCGCGCGCAAAACAGCACGTCAACGGGGGTGGGGTGGAGTGGAGGGGCCCGGCGCGCCCCGCCGGCGGTCCGCTTCCCGACATAGATCGACTCCATCCGGCGGAACGCGTGTCGGCCGTCCGCCGGGCGTCCCCGGCCGAACGGATCGCCCTCGGCGGCGATCTGGTGGGGCCGGTGGTCCGGTAACCTCGCTCGGGTGACGGACGCGAAGATGCCCCTGCGGGCAAAGGTGGCCAGCTCCGTGTCGCGGACCGCCGCGGCGCTGTCGCGGGCCGCGGGCCGTGGCGACGGCTCGGTGATCGGCGGCTGGATCGGCCTCAAGATCGACCCGGACCTGCTGGCCCACCTCTCGGCCGGGCGCGCCATCGCCCTGGTGTCCGGCACCAACGGCAAGACCACCACCACCCGGCTCACCACCGCCGCCGTCGGGGTGCTCGGCCGGGTCGCCACCAACTCCTTCGGCGCCAACATGCCCACCGGGCACACCTCGGCGCTGGCCAAGGCCGGCAGCACCCCCTACGCGGTGCTCGAGGTGGACGAGCACTACCTCGCCCAGGTGCTGGAGGCCACCGAGCCGCACGTGGTGGCGCTGCTCAACCTCTCCCGCGACCAGCTCGACCGGGCCAAGGAGGTCGCCATGATGGCGCAGCTCTGGCGCGCCGCGCTGGTCCGGCACCCCGACCTGCGGGTGGTCGCCAACGCCGACGATCCGATGGTGGTCTGGGCCGCCACCCCGCCGGCCGACCCGGCCCGGGGCCACGTCCCGCCGCAGGTCACCTGGTTCAGCGCCGGCCAGCGCTGGCACGACGACTCCTGGGTCTGCCCCGAGTGCGGCTCCACCATCCAGCGCTCCGGCGAGCAGTGGTGGTGCACCGGCTGCCCGCTGCGCCGCCCCCAGCCGCAGTGGACCGTCGAGGACGACGGGGTGCTCGACCCCACCGGGGCCTGGCACAAGGTGCAGCTCCAGCTCCCCGGCAAGGTCAACCTCGGCAACGCGGCCACCGCCCTGGCGGTCGCCGCCGAGTTCGGCGTACGCCCGGTGGACGCGGTCTCCCGGCTCGGCACGGTCACCTCGGTGGCCGGCCGCTACGCCCAGGTCGACCGGGACGGGCGCAACGTCCGGCTGCTGCTGGCCAAGAACCCGGCCAGCTGGCTGGAGGCGTTCGACATGGCCGACGTCGCGCCGACACTGCTCTCCATCAACGCCCGCGACCCCGACGGGCTGGACACCTCATGGCTCTTCGACGTCGACTTCTCCCCGCTGCGCGGCCGGCAGGTCCTGATCACCGGTGACCGGGCCTACGACCTGGCCGTCCGGCTCGACGTCAACGGCGTGCCGTTCCAGCACGTCAGGAGCTTCGACGACGCGGTCCGGGCGGTGCCGCCGGGCCGGCTGGAGGTCATCGCCAACTACACCGCCTTCCAGGACATCCGAGCGGAGCTGGACCGTGTCAACTGAGAGCCTGCGCATCGTCTGGATCTATCCCGACCTGCTGTCCACCTACGGCGACCGGGGCAACGCGCTGATCCTGGCCCGCCGGGCCCAGCTGCGCGGCATGCCGGTCGAGGTGCTGGAGGTCCGCTCCGACCAGCGGCTGCCCGCCACCGCCGACATCTACCTGATCGGCGGCGGCGAGGACGGCCCGCAGGCGCTGGGGGCGCAGCGGCTGATCGCCGACGGCGGCCTGCACCGGGCGGTGGCCCAGGGCTCGGTGGTGTTCGGCGTCTGCGCCGGCTACCAGCTGCTCGGCACCTCCTTCTTCGCCAAGGGCACCCGGTGCACCGGGCTGGAGCTGCTGGACATCTCCTCCGACCGGGGTCCCACGCGGGCGGTCGGCGAACTGGCCGGCGAGGTCGACCCCCGGCTGGGCATCCCGTACCTGACCGGGTTCGAGAACCACGGTGGGCGCACCCACCTCGGCCCCGGCGTGTCGCCGCTGGCCCGGGTCACCACCGGGATCGGCAACGACGGGACCACCGAGGGCGCCTGGCGGGGCAAGCTGCTCGGCACCTATTCGCACGGCCCGGCGCTGGCCCGCAACCCCGACCTGGCCGACCTGCTGCTGCGCTGGGCGACCGGCATCCACCAGCTCCCCCCGCTCGACGACACCTGGGCCGACCGACTCCGGTCCGAGCGCCGCACCGCGGTGGCCGCCGCCGCAAGGGCATGACCGGCGCCGCCCGACCGGGGCGGCTACGACCAGCGTCCCGCCAGCTCGTCCGGTTGCTGCGGCAACCGTCGGGGCGACGGTTCGCGCTGCTGCTCCTGCTGGTCGCCGGGTTCGGCGTCGCGCTGCTGCTGATCCCCCGCCCGGACCCGGGCGACCTGCCCCGGCTGGCCGACTCGCTCGGCGGGTACGCCCCGGTCGCCGCCGTGGTGGGCGGCGCGCTGCTGCTCGTGGCACTGGTCCCGCGCACCTTCGTGACGCTGGCCGCCGGTGCGATCTTCGGCCCGGTGCAGGGCGCCGCGTACGCCCTCGGCGCCGCGCTGCTCGCGGCGGCCCTGGGTTTCGCGGTCGGCCGCCTGCTGGGCCGGCAGTTCGTCGCCGAGCGGGTCCGCGGCCGGCTGGCCCGGCTGGACGGCTGGTTCGCCCGGCAGAGCGTGTTCGGCGTGATGACCGTGCGGCTGCTGCCGATCGCCGGGTTCGGGCTGGTCAGCTACGGCTACGGCACCACCGGGGCGCGGGTGCTGCCGTTCCTGGCCGGCAGCGTGATCGCCTCGGCTCCCACCGCGATCGGCTACGCGGCCATCGGCGCGGCGGTCAGCTCCCCCGGCTCGATCAACTGGTACGCCGCCGCCCCGGCCAGCCTCGGCCTGATCGCCAGCGTGCTCATCATCCACCGCTGGTGGCGGGCGGAGCGGCACCGCCGGCTGGGCCCGAGCTGAGATGTCCGCGGAGGAACGGCTGCCCGGCGGCTTCGTCACCGAGGTGGTCCGGGTCGGCGACACGGTCCGGCGTACGCCTCCGGCGAACGCCGGCTTCGTGGGCGCGCTGCTGTGGCACCTGGAGCCGACCGGCCTGGCGCCCCGGTACCTCGGGGTGGACGAGCGGGGCCGGCAGGTGCTGACCCACGTCGACGGGCGGGTGCCCTGGCGGGACCGGGAGGATCCGGCCTTCTTCGCCGACCCGGCGCTCACCCGGCTGGCCGAGCTGATCCGGGCGCTGCACGACGCCTGCGCCGGCAGCCCGCCGGCCGGCGACGCCGAGACGGTCTGCCACCGGGACCTGTCGCCGAAGAACACCGTCTACCGGGACTCGCCGGCCGGGCCGCTGCCGGTGGCCTTCCTGGACTGGGACCTGGCCGGGCCGGGCCGGCGGATCGAGGACGTGGCGTTCGCGGGCTGGCACTGGGCCGCGCTGGGCGGGGACGCCGACCCGGCCGAGCTGGCCCGGCGCTGCCGGCTGCTCTGCGACGCCTACGAGGCCGCCGCACCCGGGGTGTCACTGCCCCGGGTCGAGCTGGTCGCCGTCATGCTCGACCAACTCGACGGCACCTGGCGGGGCATCGACGCCGGCGCCGAGCGGGACGAGCCGGGCATGCGCCGGCTCCGCGCGGCGGGCGCGGTCGACGCGGTACGCGGCTGGCAGGAGTGGCTGCTCCGCCACCGCCCGACGGTCGAGGCGGCCCTCCGGGTGCGTTGACCCCGGGACGCGCCGGAGGCGCGCCCCGAGCACGGGACGCGCCTCCGGTACGCGGCGGTCGGGTCAGGCGACGACCGAGACCATCCGGCCCTTCACCACGATGACCTTGCGCGGCTCCTTGCCGGCCAGCGCGCCGGCGACGGCCTCCAGCGCGGCCGACCGGACGTCGTCCTCGGACGCGTCGGCGGCCACCTCGACCCGGCCCCGGACCTTGCCGTTGACCTGCACCGGGTAGGTCACCGTCTCCGCGACCAGCAGCGCCGGGTCGGCGGTCGGGAAGGCCGCGTACGCCAGCGAGGTGTCGTGGCCCAGCCGCCGCCACAGCTCCTCGGCGATGTGCGGGGCGAACGGGGCCACCATCAGCACCAGCGGCTCGGCCACCTCGCGCGGCGTCTCCGCCAGCCGGGTCAGCCCGTTGGTCAGCTCGATCAGCTTGGCGATCGCGGTGTTGAACCGGATCCCCTCCATGTCGCCGCGGACCCCGTCGATCACCTTGTGCAGCAGCCGCCGGGTGGCCTCGTCGGCCGGCGCGTCGGTGACCCGCACCGCGCCGGTCTGCTCGTCGACGACCGCCCGCCAGACCCGCTGCAGGAACCGGTACGAGCCGACCACCGCCCGGGTCTCCCAGGGGCGGGACACCTCCAGCGGACCCATCGACATCTCGTACACCCGGAAGGTGTCCGCACCATACGCCGCGCACATCTCGTCCGGGGTGACGACGTTCTTCAGGGACTTGCCCATCTTGCCGTACTCGCGCTTGACCTCGGTGTCGCCGTGGAAGTACCGGCCGTCGACCTCGACGACCTCCTCGGCCGGCACGTAGGCGCCGCGCGCGTCGGTGAACGCGAACGCCTGGATCATGCCCTGGTTGAACAGCTGGCGGAACGGCTCGAACGAGGAGACGTGGCCCAGGTCGTACAGCACCTTGTGCCAGAAGCGGGCGTACAGCAGGTGCAGCACGGCGTGCTCGGCGCCGCCGACGTACAGGTCGGTGCCCCCGCAGTCGCCGGCCCCGCGCGGGCCCATCCAGTACGCCTCGTTCTCCGGCTCCACGAAGCGCCCGGTGTCGGCCGGGTCCAGGTAGCGCAGCTCGTACCAGCAGGAGCCGGCCCACTGCGGCATCACGTTGGTCTCCCGGGTGTAGCGCTTCGGCCCGTCACCCAGGTCCAGTTCCACCTCCACCCAGTCGCGCCGCCGGGACAGCGGGGTCTCCGGGTTGCTGTCGGCGTCCTCCGGGTCGAACGTCTTCGGCGAGAAGTCCTCCACCTCGGGCAGCTCGACCGGCAGCATCGACTCGGGCAGCGCGATGGGCGCCCCCGTCTCGTCGTAGACGATCGGGAACGGCTCGCCCCAGTAGCGCTGCCGGGAGAACAGCCAGTCCCGCAGCCGCCAGGTGACCGCGCCGGCGCCGTGCCCGGTGGCCTCCAGCCACTCGATGATCCGCGCCTTGGCCTCGGCCACCCCCAGGCCGTTCAGGTCCAGGTCGCGGTCGGGCGCGGCGCTGTTGATCGCCGGGCCGTCCCCGGTCCACGCCTTGCCGGCGAAGCCCTCCGCCGGCTGCACGGTGCGCACGATCGGCAGGTCGAAGACCTCCGCGAACTCCCAGTCCCGCTCGTCCTGGGCGGGCACCGCCATGATCGCGCCGGTGCCGTAGCCGGCCAGCACGTAGTCGGCGATGAAGATCGGGATCTGCCCGCCGGTGACCGGGTTGGTCGCGTAGGCGCCGACGAAGACGCCGGTCTTCTCCTTGGTCTCCGCCTGCCGCTCCACGTCCGACTTGGCCGCGGCGGCCTTCCGGTACGCCTCGACGGCGGCCCGCGGGCTGGCGTGCCCGCCGGTCCAGGCGTCCCGGGTCCCCGCCGGCCAGGCGGCGGGCACCAGCACGTCGACCAGCTCGTGCTCGGGCGCCAGCACCATGTAGGTGGCGCCGAAGACGGTGTCCGGCCGGGTCGTGAACACCCGCACCGGGGCGGCGTCGGTCGGGAAGTCGATGTGCGCGCCGGTCGACCGGCCGATCCAGTTGCGCTGCTGCAGCTTGATCGGCTCGGGCCAGTCCAGCGCGTCCAGGTCCTCCAGCAGCCGGTCCCCGTACGCGGTGATCCGCATCATCCACTGCTTCAGGTTCCGCTTGAAGACCGGGAAGTTGCCCCGCTCGGAGCGGCCGTCGGCGGTGACCTCCTCGTTGGCCAGCACGGTGCCCAGGCCCGGGCACCAGTTGACCGGCGCCTCCGAGACGTACGCCAGCCGGTGGTCGTCGACGATTCTCCGCCGCTCGCCCACGGTCAGCTCGGCCCACGGCCGGCCGTCCGGGGTGGGGCGGGTGCCGCCCTCGAACTCGGCGATCAGCTCGGCGACCGGGCGGGCCTTCTTCGCGTCCGCGTCGTACCAGGAGTTGAAGATCTGCAGGAAGATCCACTGAGTCCAGCGGTAGAAGTCGGTGTCGATGGTCGCCACCGAGCGCCGCTCGTCGTGGCCCAGCCCCAGCCGGCGCAGCTGCGCCTTGTACCGCTCGATGTTGGCCACGGTGGTGGTCCGCGGGTGGGTGCCGGTCTGCACCGCGTACTGCTCGGCCGGCAGGCCGAACGCGTCGAAGCCCATCGCGTGCAGCACGTTGCGCCCGGCCATCCGCTGGTAGCGGGCGAAGCAGTCGGTGCCGATGTAGCCCAGCGGGTGGCCGACGTGCAGACCGGCGCCGGACGGATAGGGGAACATGTCCAGCACGTACAGCTTCTCGGCGCCCGCGCGCGGGTGGTGCGGATCGGCCAGCGGACCGGCCGGGTTCGGCGCGTGGAAGGTGCCCTCCCGCGCCCAGGTGTCCTGCCAGCGGTGCTCGATCTCCTCGGCCAGGGCGGCGGTGTACCGGAACGGGGGGATGTCGGTCGCCGGTGCGGCTGCCTCACTCATGGCGTCTCCTCGGCGCGGGTCATGTCGGATATGGGGAGGTCTGCTGTGGGCACAAAAAAGCCCCTCGCGCAGGAGGGGCGGCCGTGCTGTCGCGCGTTCAGCGCATCAGCACGGCTCGGTAAGAAGCAGGAAGGCTCCGGCCATGCCCCGGAGTGTACCCCGCCTACCCGCCGACCATCTCGCCCGCACCATCGGTCGGGACATTCCCCCGGTCCGGCGAATATTCCGGGCGTAACCGACCGACCGCCTGCGGGGGTCGGCGACAACGAGAAACATGGTTAGCCTGAGAGACCAGTGAGATTTCTGCGGCAGACGTGGCTCGACGTCGCGAACCTAACGGCGGGTCCAGGTGCTCTAATTCAGCGCTGCCGTCCAGGCGACGAGGAGGAGGCCCGTGACACAACAGACCTGGGACGAGGTGGGCGGTCTGCTGCCGCACGACGAGTTCCGCGCCGCCAGCGAGGCCATCGTGGCCAACATCGAGCAGGTCATCGAGGGCAAGACGGCCACCGTCCGGCTCGCCCTGGCGGTGCTGCTCGCCGAGGGCCACCTGCTGATCGAGGACGTGCCGGGCGTCGGCAAGACGAAGCTGGCCAAGGCCCTGGCCCGGTCGATCGACTGCTCGGTGCGCCGGATCCAGTTCACCCCCGACCTGCTCCCCAGCGACGTCACCGGGGTCAGCGTCTACAACCAGGAGACGCACGACTTCGAGTTCCGCCCCGGCGCGGTCTTCGCCAACCTGGTGGTCGGCGACGAGATCAACCGGGCCTCGCCGAAGACCCAGTCGGCGCTGCTCGAGTGCATGGAGGAGCGGCAGGTCACCGTCGACGGCGTGACCTACCAGCTGCAGACCCCGTTCATGGTGATCGCGACGCAGAACCCGATCGAGATGGAGGGGACCTACCCGCTGCCGGAGGCGCAGCGCGACCGGTTCACCGCCCGGATCGCGATGGGCTACCCGGACCCGGGCGCCGAACTGGCCATGCTGGACGGCCACGGCGCCACCGACCCGCTGAACGAGCTGCGGCCGGTCTCCGACGCGGCCACCGTCCGCCGGCTGATCGGCCACGTCCGGCAGGTGCACGTCGCCGACGCCGTCAAGCAGTACGCGATCGACCTGGTCACCGCCACCCGCGAGGCGCCCGACCTGCGGCTCGGCGCGTCCCCGCGGGCCACTCTCCAGATGCTGCGCACCGCCCGCGCGGTGGCCGCCCTGGAGGGCCGCGACTACGTCCTCCCGGACGACCTCCAGGCCCTCGCGGTGCCGGTGCTGGCGCACCGGATCATCCCGACCGCCGACGCCCAGCTGGCCCGGCGCACCACCGACGCGATCGTCGCCGAGCTGGTGCACCGCCTCCCGCTCCCGCACGACCGCAAGCGCTCCCCGTACGACACCCGGCCCGCCCCCAACAACGGACGCGGGCCGTACGAGCCGCGGAGGCCGTAGGTGCGCGACGGGCTGCGAGGACTGACCACACGCGGCCGCTCGTTCCTGGCGGCCGCGGTCGCCGCCGCGATCTCCGCCGGCATCCTCGGCGAGAAGGACCTGCTCCGGGTGGCCGTCCTGCTCGCCATCCTGCCGCTGCTCGCGGCGGCCTACGTCGGGCGTAGCCGCTACAAGCTCGCCTGCAACCGCTCGCTGGAGCCGCACCGGGTGCCGGTCGGCGCCAACTCCCGGGTGGTGCTGCGGCTGCAGAACCTGTCCCGGCTGCCCACCGGCACCCTGCTGCTGGAGGACCGGCTGCCCTATGCGCTCGGCAGCCGGCCCCGGGTGGTGCTGGAGCGCCTCGGCGCCCACCAGGCCAGCTCGGTGGCGTACACGGTCCGGGCCGACGTGCGCGGCCGCTACGAGGTGGGGCCGCTGGTGATCCGGCTGACCGACCCGTTCGGGCTCTGCGAGCTGAGCCGGGCCTTCCCCAGCACCGACCACCTCACCGTGATTCCGCAGGTCACCCCGCTGCCCTCGGTGCGCCTCCCCGGGGAATACGCGGGCAGCGGCGACAGCCGGGCCCGCTCGGTGGCGGTGCACGGCGAGGACGACGCGGCCACCCGGGAGTACCGGATGGGCGACGACCTGCGCCGGGTGCACTGGAAGTCGACGGCCCGCACCGGCGAGCTGATGGTGCGCCGGGAGGAGCAGCCCTGGGAGAGCCGGGCCACCGTGGTGCTGGACACCCGCGCCGCCGGGCACCGGGGCGAGGGGCCCACGGCGAGCTTCGAGTGGGCGGTCTCGACCGCCGCCAGCATCGCCGTGCACCTGCGTCAGGCCGGCTACAAGCTGCGCCTGGTCACCGGTTCCGGCGCCGATGTGGACGCCACCGAGGCCGGCGGCGAGGGCGTGCTCCTCGACCACCTCGCCGAGGTGCACCTGGACAAGCGCGGCGAGCTCACCACGCTGGTGCAGCAGGTCCGGCAGCGGGCCGACGGCGGCCTGATCATCGCGCTGCTCGGCACGCTGAGCACCGCCGAGGCGGAGCTGCTGGCCGGGCTGCGCGGCAACGGCGCGACCTGCGTGGGCTTCCTGCTCGACAGCAACACCTGGCTCAACCTGCCGCCGAAGGCCCGGGCCGAGGCGGAGCACGCGCACGGCGCCGCCGCGCTCGCCCTGCTGCAGAGCGGCTGGCGGGTGATCGGGGTGGACCACGGCAACCGGCTGCCGGTGCTCTGGCCACAGGCGGCCCGCGGGTCGCAGGGGTTCGCGCTGCGGGCGGCCCTGGCCGAGACGGTGGCCGGAGGCGTGCGATGACCGGAAGGGTGGACCCGTGACCGCGCACCGCAACCTCGGCTTCGTCGCCGCGGCGGCGACCCTGCTGGCGGCGGCCCCGCTGTCGGCGATCTTCGAGCGCTGGACCTGGCTGATCCAGGCGGCCATCGTGGTGGCCGTGGTGGCCGGCTCGGCCGCGCTGAGCCGGCTGGTCCGGGCGCCGCTGTGGGGTCAGGTGCTGGCCATGCTGGCCGGGCTCACGCTGGCCCTGACCTGGGTCTTCCCGGGCGGCACCGAGTTCTTCGCGTTCGTGCCCACCCCGGCCACCTTCGCCCACTTCGGCGACCTGCTGAGCGCCTCGCTGCCCGACATGCGCTCGTACGGCGTGCAGGTGCCGGACGTGGACTCGCTGCTCTTCCTGGCCGTGCTCGGCATCGGCGCGGTGGCCGTGGTGGTCGACGTGCTCACCGTCGGGCTGCGCCGGCCGGCGCTGGCCGGGCTGCCGATGCTGGCCATCTACTCGGTGCCGGTGGCGGTCTACGTGGACAGCGTCCCCGCCACCCCGTTCGTGGTGGGCGCGTGCGGCTACCTGTGGCTGCTGGTCACCGACAACGTCGACCGCGTACGCCGGTTCGGCCGCCGGTTCACCGGCGAGGGGCGCGACGTCGACGTCTGGGAGGCGTCGCCGCTGGCCGCGGCGGGCCGCCGGCTGGCCGTGGTCGGGGTGGCCCTGGCGGTGGCGCTGCCGCTGGTCGTGCCCGGGATGACCGGTGGGCTGATGGACGCCGTCGGCGACGGCACGGGCACCGGCAACGGGCGGCCGGGCCAGGGCGGCAGCCCCGGCCGGATCGACCTGTTCGCCGCGCTCAGCGGCCAGCTCAACCAGAGCGAGGTCACGGAGCTGGTCAAGGTGACCACCAACGAGCCGTCCCCGTTCTACCTGCGCTTCGGGGTCGCCGACGAGCTGCGGCCGGACGGCTTCCGGGTGCGGGTGCCGACCGGCAAGCCGGCCAACCGCAACCTGCCCGACCCGGCGGAGCGCAGCGGCCGGGGCGTGGAGCAGCAGCGCTACCGGGCCAGCATCGAGGTGACCAAGAACCTCAACATGCCGCTGCTGCCCATCTACGCCGAGCCGGTGAAGACCGAGGACGTGAGCGGCAACTGGCTCTACGACACGGACCTCCAGATCGTCTTCTCCAACCGGGACAACGCCCGGGGCAAGCGCTACTCGTTCGACTACGTCCGCTCGACGTTCAGCCCGGCGGCGCTGCGGGCGGCGCCCTCCCTGCCGGCCGACGACCCGGTGCTGGCGCGGCAGACCGTCACGCCGGCCGTCCGCGCGGTCGACGGGCTGGTCGACCAGCTGGTCAAGGGCCGGACGAACGACTACGACAAGGTCCGGGCGATCTACGACTACTTCTCGGTGGAGAACGGGTTCACCTACTCGCTGTCCACGCGGGGCGGCACCAGCGGGGAGGACATCACCGACTTCCTCGCCACCAAGGTGGGCTTCTGCCAGCAGTACGCCGCGGCGATGGCCTGGCTGGTCCGGTCGGCCGGCATCCCGGCCCGGGTGGCCTTCGGCTTCAGCAACGGCAGCAACTCCGGCGACGGCACGTACGTGCTGACCAACCGGAACCTGCACGCCTGGACCGAGGTCTTCTTCGGCGGGATCGGCTGGGTGCCGTTCGACGCCACCCCGGCAGCGAGCGTGGTGGGGTCGGTCCGCTCGGCCTGGGCCCCGGACACCGACGCCCCCGAGGAGGTCACCCCGGCGCCGGGGAGCACCGCCGCCCCCGGCGGCGTCGACCCGTCGGCCGGCCCGGAGGACCCGGACCGCCTGGACAAGGACGCCGACCAGGGCCTGGCCGTCGGCGACAGCGGCCCGACCCGGCAGAGCCCGGTCTGGCCGTGGTGGGTGGCCGGGGTGCTCGCCCTGCTGGCACTGCTCGCGGTGCCGGCCCTGCGCCGTTCCGCGCTGCGCCGGCGCCGGCGCGTCCGGGCGGGCGTGCCCGCGGCCACCACGCTGGCCGCCGTGCCGGGGCAGCGGGGCGGGGCGCGCGAGATTGTGGTCGGCATGGACGTCGACCGGGCCCGCGCGGACGCGCACGACGCCTGGGACGAGTTGCTCGACACCCTGGTCGACTTCCACGTCCGGGTGGACCTGACGGAGACACCCAGGACGACCGCCGAGCGGCTGGCCCGGGAGGCGCTGGTCGAGGACGCCGGGGCGGTGACCGGGGTCCGGCTGCTGGGCCGGGCGGAGGAGCGGGCCCGCTACGCCCGTGACCCGCTGACCGGCGAGGAGTTGCAGCCGGCCCTGCGGTCGGTGCGCGGCGCCCTCTCGGCCCGGGCGGACCGGCGTACCCGGTTGTTGGCGGCCCTGCTGCCGCCGTCGGTGCTGCTGCGCTGGCGGAACGCCCTGACCGAACGCTCGACCCGACTGGTCACCACGACCGGGCACGTGCGGCAGCGGCTGCTGCGCTGGAACCCGCGTCGTCTCCTGGCGGGCCGACCGGCCCGCTGACCCGGTTCCGCCCGCCGGCGCTCCCCCGCCGGCGGGCCGGACCGGGTCGCCTCGGGCAGGGCGATGCACCTCGGATCAGGACCTGCCTCGGATCAGGGCGCGCGGAAGCGACCACGCTCGCCGGTGGTGCCGGCGATCCGCCGTCGCGAGAAAGACCCCGCCCCCTCAGGGGCGGGACGTGCTCAGCGGTGCCCCTCCGGACGCTGCCGCCAGCGGTCCTCCATCCGGTCGAGGAAGGAGCCCCGGCGGCCGCTGCGGCCACCACGGGGACGACGACGGCTCGTCGTGCCGCCGACCACGTGCAGGTCGGGCGACTGGGACCGGCGGTGCGACTGCACCGCGTAGCCCAACGAGGCAAGCATGACGACGAAGCCCGCCACGGCCAGCGGGGGCGTCTTGATCACGGCACCGTAGATCAACAGGGCCAGACCAGCGATGACCACGCCGGCAGCGACGAGCACGCGACGCCGCGCGTGGAAACGCGGGTCGCTGGCGCGCACGGCCGAGGCGAACTTGGGGTCCTCGGCAAGCGACCGCTCGATCTGCTCGAACAGCCGCTGCTCGTGCTCCGAGAGCGGCACGGCACTCCTCCCCGGTCACGTTGGTCGGCCCGGTCGGGCCGACAGACCGTGGCAGCCAACCGGCTGCTTACCCGCAAGTCTACGAGGGGGCTCGCGCGTCGGAAAGCGGGACGACCTACGGCCGGGTCGGTTTTTCCACTCGCCGGGGATCACGCTTCCCGAGAAGACTGGCCGGACCTATGACGGACCGCCCGAATCGGGCGGCCGCCGCGTCGGCCGCCGCCTCCGCCTCCCGCCATCCGCGCTCGGGCGCGCCCAGGGTGAGCTGCTGCGGCGTCTCCTCCGCCGCGGCCAGCCCCTCCATCCGGACGCCGACGAGGCGGACCGGCTCGCCGGGGGCCAGGGCGGTCCAGAGCGCCCAGGCCGTGTCGAACATCTCCCGGGCCGTATCGGTGGGCACACCGAGGGTGCGGGAGCGGCTGACCGTGCGGAAGTCGGCCAACCGGACCTTGAGCGACACGGTCCGCCCGACCTGACCCGCGGCGCGCAGCCGGGCGCCGGCCTTCTCGGCGAGGGCGAGCAGCGCGCGGCGGATCTCCGCCGGATCGCTGACGTCGGTGTCGAAGGTGACCTCCGCGCCGATCGACTTCTCCACGTGCTCCGGCGAGACCCGGCGCGGGTCCCGCCCCCAGGCCAGCTCGTGCAGGTGGCCGGCGGACGCCTCCCCCACCGCCCGGCGGAGCAGGCCCGGTGACGCCTCGGCCAGGTCGCCCACGGTGTTCAGGCCGAGCCGGCGTAGCGCCTCGGCGGAGCGCTCCCCCACCCCCCACAGCGCCCCCACCGGCAGCGGGTGCAGGAACTCCAGCACCCGGGCGGCGGGCACCACGAGCAGGCCGTCCGGCTTGGCCCGGGTGGAGCCGAGCTTGGCCACGAACTTGCTCGGCGCCACCCCGACCGAGCAGGTCAGCTGCTGCTCCTCGGCGACCCGGCGACGGATCAGCCGGGCGATCTCGGTGGGGGCGCCGAAGAGCCGCCGGGCGCCGGCCACGTCGAGGAACGCCTCGTCCAGGGAGAGCGGCTCGACCAGCGGGGTGACGTCGCGGAAGATCCGCATCACGGCCCGGGAGGCCGCCGAGTAGGCGGTGAAGTCCGGCGGCAGGTAGACCGCGTGCGGGCAGAGCGCCCGGGCCCGGGCCGTGGGCATGGCGCTGCGGACGCCGTAGCGGCGGGCCTCGTAGCTCGCCGAGCTGACCACCCCGCGCGGACCGATCCCGCCCACCACCACCGGCTTGCCGCGCAGCTCGGGGCGGCGGCGCACCTCCACCGAGGCGAAGAAGGCGTCCATGTCGACGTGCAGGATCGGGCAGCCGGTGTCGTCGGCGTCCGGCCCGAAGCGCGGATCACCGCCCCGGGGCAACGACTGGCTGCGGCCCATCCCCGCAGGCTAGCCGCCCGGTCCGACAGTTCGCGCCGGCCGGGTCAGCCGCGGACCACCAACAGCGGGATGGTCATCTCGGCGGCGGTGTCCGCGCCGTGGTACGCGACCAGCCGCGACTCCATCGGCTTCTCCGAGCGGGTGGCGACCACCGCGTACGTGTCGCGGCAGACCACCACCACGTCGCCGATCCGGCCCAGGTGCGCCTCCGGCACCGGCCCGAACCAGCCGGTGGCCACCGCCTCCGCCCGGGTCAGCACCCGGGCGGCGCCGTCCAGCACCGCCGACCAGGCGGCTACCACGTCGTCGGTGGCGCCCGGCTCGACGTGCAGGTAGCGGACCCGGGGCTCGCCGGCCACCACCCGGACGCCGGCCCGCAGCCGGGGATCGGTGTCCAGGTCGATCCGGTGCCCGTCGGGCACGTTGAGCTGCCCGTGGTCGGCCGTGACCAGCAGCGCGGCGTCCGACGGCAGGCCGTCGACCAGCCGGGCGAGCAGGCGGTCCACCTCGGCGGCGGCCAACCGCCAGGGCGCGGAGTCCACGCCGGTGAGGTGCCCGTGCCGGTCCAGGTCGGGGTGGTAGCCGGAGACCAGGGTCGGCCCGGGACCGGCCGCCAGCGCGGCGAGCATCCGCTCCGCGAGCGGGTCGACGCCGGCCGCGCCCCGGTAGTCGCCGCCCCGGTTCGCGGCCAGGGTGAGGCCGCTGCCGCCGTACTCCGGGCGGCTGACCACGGTGACCGCCACCCCGGCGGCGCGGGCCCGCTCGTACCAGGTGGCGACGGGCTGCCAGCGCAGCGGCTCCGGGTCGCCGGCCCACTCGATGTGGCTGAGCACCCGGTCGGTCCCCGGCACCCGGACCTTGAAGCCGAGCACCCCGTGCGCGCCGGACGGGGTGCCGGTGCCGAGGCTGACCAGGCTGGTCGGGGTGGTGGAGGGGAAGCCGGCGGTGAGCGGGACGCCGACCGTGGCGGCCAGCCCGGCCAGCGTCGGCGCGTACGGGGCGGCGGTGGGGATCTGGTACCAGCCGAGCCCGTCGACCAGCAGCACGGCGACCCGGCGTACCCCGGCCAGTCGGGGTGCCAGGCCGAGCAGGTCGGCGGCGCCGGGCACGCCGAGCAGCGCGAGCGCGCTGGGCAGCACGTCGACCAGGCTCCCGCCGCCGTAGCGGGGCGCGACCCGGTCGAGCGGACCGACCGCCGGGCCGGTCATGCCGGGCGGCGGGCGAACAGGTGCAGCTGGGCGGCGAGATCGCGGTACGGCGGCCGGGCGGCGAGAGCCCGTTCCAGCTCGACCAGCGCGGCCGGCTGGCCGTCCGCCACCGCGGCCGGAAGCAGGTCGGCGAGCACGCGTACGCCGTGGATCTCCTCGACGGTGAGCCCGGCGGCGGCGAGCAGGGTGGTGGCGCCGTCGGCGTCGTAGCGGCGGCGCAGGGTGTCCCGGGGGCCGGCGGTGCCGGCCGGGTCGGCGGCGAGCGCGGCGGCCACGTCCAGGTGGCCGTTCATGGCCCGGGCCAGCACGGCGGCGGCCCGGCCGGCGACCAGCACGCTGGCCGCGCCTCCGGGACGCAGGGCGGCGGCCAGCGCGGCGACCACCGGGGCGGGGTCGTCCACCACCTCCAGGACCGAGTGGCAGAGCACCAGGTCGGCGGTGGCCGGCTCGACCAGCCCGGCGAGCGCGTCGCCGTCGCCCTGCACGGCGCGTACCCGCTCGGCGACCCCGGCCTCGGCGGCCCGGCGGGTCAGCGCGGCGAGTGCGTCGGGGCTGGCGTCGACCACGGTGACCCGGTGGCCGGCCTCGGCGAGCGGGACGGCGAAGCCGCCGGTCCCGCCGCCGACGTCGAGGACGGTGAGCCGCTCGCCGGCCCGCCGGTCCAGCTCGGCCCGGAGCACCGCCCAGATCACGGCGGTACGGGGGGTCAGGGTTCGGGTCCGCTCCACGCCGCCGAGCCTAGTCATCCCCGGGCCCGGGGTCAGGACTCGCCACCGCCGGCGGGGTCCTCCTCGGCGCGGGAGCGCTGGGCGTTGGCCACCGGCCCGTCGGTCACCTGGTATTCCCGCGGCTCCACCTCGTGGGTCGGCGCCCAGCCGGCGCCCAGCCGGGTCCGCCGGGCGTTCGCCACGCCGCCGGGGTACGTGCTGTGAAAGGTCATCGGTTCATCCCCCATACCCGGGTGGGCCACTCTGCCCAACCCGTGCCGGGAGTCTCCCGCCTCCGGCCCTCGGAAACCGTAATGTGGATCACTCCGCTCAACGGAAATCCCGGGACGCCGGCGTGACGGGCGGCTCGATCGCGTCCAGCCGGTCCGCGGTGAGGCTGACGACGCCCTCGTGCCGCTGCAACCGGCCCCGCACCACCAGCGCGCCGCTGGTGCGGGCGATTCGACGGTAGCGCTGCCAGAGCCCCGGGGAGCAAGTGACATTGAGCATGCCGGTCTCGTCCTCCAGGTTGAGGAAGGTGACCCCGCCGGCGGTCGCCGGGCGCTGCCGGTGGGTGACGATCCCGCCGACCCGGATCCGCTGCCCCGGCTCCACCCGGCCCAGCCGGGCGATCGGCACCGCGCCCAGCGCGTCCAGCCGCTCCCGGATGAACCGGGCCGGGTGGCTCTCCGGGGACAGGCCGGTGGCCCAGACGTCGGCGACCAGGCGGTCCACCGCCTCCATCCCGGGCAGCGTCGGCGGGGCCGTGCCGGTCACCGTGCCGGGCAGCCGGCCCGGCCGGTCCTGGGCCGCCGCGCCGGCGGCCCAGAGGGCCTGCCGCCGGGTCAGCCCGAAGCAGGCGAAGGCGTCCGCGGTGGCCAGCGCCTCCAGCTGCGCCGCGGTCAGGCCGACCCGGCGGGCCAGGTCCGGCATGTCCCGGTACGGCCCGTGGGCCGTCCGCTCCGCCTCGATCCGCTCGGCCACCTCGTCGCCGAGGGTCCGCACGGCGGACAGCCCCAGCCGGACCGCCGGACCGCCCAGCCCCCAGGCGTGCGGCGGCTCGCCCGGCTGGCTCCCCCAGCGGGTCTCCGGGGTGGACTCCAGAACCGCCTTCGCGCCGCTGGCGTTGATGTCCGGCCGGCGGACCTCGACGCCGTGCCGGCGGGCGTCGTCGACCAGGGTCTGCGGCGAGTAGAAGCCCATCGGCTGGGCGTTGAGCAGCGCGGCCAGGAACGGGCCGGGGTGGTAGCGCTTCAGCCAGGAGCTGGCGTACACCAGGTAGGCGAAGCTCATGGCGTGGCTCTCCGGGAAGCCGTAGCTGGCGAACGCGGTGAGCTTGCGGTAGACGTCGTCGGCCAGCTCGCCCGTGATGCCCCGCTCGGCCATTCCGGCGTAGAGGCGGTCGGCGATCTGCGCCATCCGCTCCACCGAGCGCTTCGCCCCCATGGCCCGGCGCAGCTGGTCGGCCCCGGCCGCGTCGAAGCCGGCCAGGTCGATGGCGAGCTGCATGAGCTGCTCCTGGAACAGCGGCACGCCGAGGGTCTTCTCCAGCGCGTTGCGCATCAGCGGGTGCGCGAAGGTCACCGGCTCCTGGCCGTTCTTGCGCCGGATGTAGGGGTGCACCGAGCCGCCCTGGATCGGGCCGGGACGGATCAGCGCCACCTCCACCACCAGGTCGTAGAACTCGCGGGGCTTGAGCCGGGGCAGGGTGGCCATCTGGGCGCGGCTCTCCACCTGGAACACCCCGACCGAGTCGGCCCGGCAGAGCATGTCGTAGACCTCGGGGTCGTCCAGGGTCATGTCGCCCAGGTCCAGGCTCATCCCGATCAGGTCGTAGCCGTAGTGCAGCGCGGAGAGCATGCCGAGGCCGAGCAGGTCGAACTTGACCAGGCCGACGGCGGCGCAGTCGTCCTTGTCCCACTGGAGCACGCTGCGGCCGGGCATCCGCCCCCACTCCACCGGGCAGACCTCGATCACCGGCCGGTCGCAGATCACCATGCCGCCGGAGTGGATGCCCAGGTGCCGGGGGAACGTCTGCAGCTCGTTGGCGTACGCCACCACCTGCTCGGGGATGTCCTCGACGTCGACCGCCGCGACCGAGCCCCAGCGGTCGATCTGCTTGCTCCAGGCGTCCTGCTGCCCGGGCGAGAAGCCGAACGCCTTGGCCACGTCCCGCACCGCCGACCGGGGCCGGTAGGAGATGACGTTGGCGACCTGGGCGGTGTGCTCCCGGCCGTAGCGGGCGTAGACGTGCTGGATCACCTCCTCCCGGCGGTCGGACTCGATGTCCACGTCGATGTCGGGCGGGCCGTCCCGTTCCGGGGCGAGGAAGCGCTCGAAGAGCAGCCGGTGACGCACCGCGTCCACGTTGGTGATCCGCAGCGCGTAGCAGACCGCCGAGTTGGCCGCCGAGCCCCGGCCCTGGCAGTAGATGTCCTGCTCGCGGCAGAACGCGACGATGTCGTAGACCACCAGGAAGTAGCCGGGGAAGCCCAGGTCCTCGATCATCCGCAGCTCGTGCTCCAGCTGCGCGTACGCCTCCGGGTGCGCCTCGGGCGGGCCGTAGCGCTCCCGGGCGCCGGCCATGGTGAGGTGGCGCAGCCAGCTCATCTCGGTGTGCCCCGGCGGCACCGGGTACGCCGGCAGCTCCGGCGCGACCAGTTGCAGGTCGAAGGCGAGTTCCGCGCCGAACTCGGCGGCCCGGGCCACCGCACCCGGGTACGCGGCGAACCGCGCCGCCATCTCCGCGCCGCTGCGCAGGTGGGCGGTGGCGGCGGCGGGCAGCCAGCCGTCGATCTCGTCCAGGCTGCGCCGGGCCCGCACCGCGGCCACGGTGGTGGCCAGCCGGCGCCGCCCCGGGGTGGCGTAGTGCACGTTGTTGGTGGCCACCGTGGGCAACCCCGCCGCGGCGGCCAGCTCGGCCAGCGCGTCGTTGCGGTCGGCGTCGAGCGGGTGGCCGTGGTCGGTCAGCTCCACCGCCACCGTCTCGGCGCCGAAGAGCGCGGTGAGCCGGTCCAGCTCCCGGGCCGCCGCGTCGACGCCCTCGGTGAGCAGCGCGGCGGGGACGTGCCCCTTGCGGCAGCCGGTGAGCACCAGCACGTGGTCGCGCAGCTCCGCGGCGACCTCCGCCAGCTCGCCGTAGACCGGGCGGCCCTTCTCGCCGCCGCGCAGCTGGGCCCGGGCGATGGTGGCGGCGAGTCGGGCGTATCCCTCGTGGCCGTGGGCCAGCACCAGCAGGTGCGCGCCGTGCGGGTCCGGCTCGCCGTTCTGCGGGCCGGGCAGCCCGAGGGAGAGCTCCGCGCCGAAGACCGTCGGCAGGTGCAGCGTGCGGGCCGCCTCGGCGAAGCGCACCACGCCGTAGAAGCCGTCGTGGTCGGTGACGGCGAGCGCGGTGAGCCCCAGCCGGGCGGCCTCCTCGGCCAGTTCCTCCGGGTGGCTGGCGCCGTCGAGGAAGCTGAAGTTGGAGTGCGCGTGCAGTTCCGCGTAGGGCACCGCGTCGTCCGGGCGGGGCAGCTCCGGCGGCACGTACTCCTGCCGCTTGCGGCTCCACGCCGGAGAGTCGCCGCCGTCGGCGTCGACCGCGAGCGGGTCCACCACGTGCAGGTGCCGCTCGCCCTTGGGCCGCCCCTTGCCGGACCCGGGCCGTCCGGAGAGCACCTGCTCCAGCTCCGACCAGGGCATCTTCGGGTTGTGGAAGCTCACCGACCGCCTCCCGGGCGGTTCCGCGTCGAAATCTTGGAACCTTGCGGCCCCTGGAGGGGCCGAATTCCTCCAAGATCTGGTTCCGCCCCCGCAAGGAGGCGGATGACCGTTGGTTGGCTACGAACTTGATGATGCGAATGAATCGCGGGAGCGGGAGCGGGAGCGGGAGCGGGAGCGGGAGCGGGAACCGGAACGGGAACGGGAGCAGACGGCGATCCGTTCACGTCATCAAGTTCGTAGCCTGCGACGGGTCGGAGCCGGTGCGGCACGTCAGCGTGCCGCTCGACCGAGGCATGCCGCGCCGCTGAGGCCCGCCGCACCGCCGAGGCCCGCCGCGCGACCGAGGCCCGCCGCACCGCCGAGGCCCGCCGCGCGGCCGGAGCACGGCGCTCAGTCATAGATCGCCTCCACCAGCCACTGGCCGCCCTCGACCGCGAGCAGCAGGGCGGCCCCGTCGGCCAGGCAGACCTGGAACCGGGCCCGGCGACGGGCCTCGGCCGGCGCCCACCAGCGCTCGTCCACCGGCCACGGGCCGGCCCACCCGACGATCTCGGCTGGCCGGCCGGTGTCGACGGTCAGCCGGGCCGGCGCGGCGCTGACCGCCAGCCGGGCGCTGACCACGACCGGCTCGCCGGCCGCGTCGTGCACGGCGGCGAGCAGCGGGGTGGGCAGCACCACGGCCGGCGCGGGCGGCGGGATCCGCCCCGGCCACGGCGGCACCGGAACCGCCCCGCCCGACCGCGCCGCCCCGCCGTTCCGCACCGGACGGCCCGGCCGCGCCACCACACCGGCCGGGTCCGGCCGCGCCACGGCATCGGCCCGGGTCCGCCCGGCCGGCGCCGTCGGCTCGGCCGGCGGTACCGGCGGCTCGGCGGCCGACAGGGGTGGCGGCTCGGCGGCCGGCAGGGGTGGCGGCTCGGCGGCCGGCAGGGGTGGCGGGCCGGGGCGGGTGGGCAGGCGCTCGTCGCCCCACGGGACCAGGCGCACCTGGTCGGCCGGGGAGCGCCCGCCGCCGAGCACGGCGGTGACCACCGCCTCGGGGCCGAGAATGCCCTGCACCCGGCTCAACGCGCGGTGCGCCCGCTCCCGCTCCTCGCCGGTCTCCCCCCACAGGCCGGGTTGCAGGCCGGCCTGGGCGAGCACCCCGTCCGGCACCAGCCGCAGCCGGATGATCCCGGCGGTGGGGCGGGCCGGGCGGGCGCCGCCCCGGCCGTTGCTGCCGGAGAGCCAGCCGTCGAGCTGCCAGCGGACCCGGTCGGCGATGGCCGCGGCGGTGAGCAGGCCGTCGTGTCGCCAGACCCGGTGCAGCTCCTGGCCGTGCGCGGTGACCGCCTCGATGCCGAGCCGGGTGCAGGCCAGCCCGTGCGCGGCCAGCCGCTCGTGCAGTTGCTCGGCCAGCGTCCGGGCGGCGAACGCCGCGGCGTCGACCCGGTCGATCGGCTCGTCGTGGTCGGCGGTGACGGTCAGGTCGGCGGGCGGCTGCCGGACCGCGAGCGGCCGGTGGTCCCGGCCGGCGGCGAGCTGATGGGCCAGCGCACCGTCGAAGCCGAACCGGGCCAGCACGTCCCCGGCGGGCAGCGCGGCGAAGTCGCCGAGGGTGCGTACGCCCAGCCGGCGCAGCAGGTCGGTCAGGGTGGGCCGGCCGAGCGCCTCGACGGGCAGGCCGGCCAGGAACTCCGGGGTCCCGCCGGGGGGCACGATCCGGCCGTCCCGGGCGGCCAGCCCGGCGGCGAAGACCCCGTCGGCGATGCCGACCTGGCTCTCCACCGCGCAGGTCTGGGCGACGTGCTCGACGATCCGCTCGGCCGCCGCCTCCTCGCCGCCGAGGTAGCGGCTGGGGCCCCGGGCGGCCAGCGCGCAGGCTCCGGGGCGGATCACCTCGACCCCGGCGACCACCTCCTCGACGGCGGCCACCACCGGTTCGAACGCCCGGGCGTCCCGGGCGGGGTCGTGGTCGACGACGGTGAGCTGGGGGCAGCGCCCCTGCGCCTCCCGCCGGCGCAGCCCGCGCCGGACGCCCTCGGCGCGGGCCCGCTCGGAGCAGGCGACCACCCGGTTGGCGTGCAGCACCACGACCGGGTCGGTGGCCGGCACCCCGTCGACGATCTCGGCGGCGAGGACCGGCCAGTCCGGGCACCAGAGCAGCAGGGTCCGCGCCGGCGCGCCGCTCATGCCGACCCGACCACGGTGAGCGGCCGGACGGCGGCAGCGGCGGCCGGGGCCACCACGCGGAGCCGCCGGGGCGCGGCGGCGCGGGCGGCGCCGGCGCCGGTCGAGCGGGGGATCACCCGGGTCAGCTCGTCGCCGGGCAGCCAGACCTTGATCTCCTTGGGGCGGGCGGCCGCGCCCCGGCCGCGGGCCGAGACGGTCACCTCCCGGCGGCGCAGCCGGCCCCGGCCCGGCCCGAGCCCCTCCCAGACCCCGCGGACCACCTGGAGCGTCACGTCCGCGCCGTCCCACCGGCCGTACGGGACGAGCACGCTGCCGCGCTGCCGGGCCCGGGCGGCCAGCCGGTTGGCGACCGAGGCGGAGACCGTGCTCGGCACGGCGGTGACCACCACGTCGACCCCGTCGATGAGCGCGGCGACGACGGTGGGCCACTCCGGGCCGGGGTTCGGCACCAGGGCGAGCCGGTCCAGGGCGATGCCGGCCTCGGCCGCCGCGCCGGCCCCGAAGGTGGGCACGCCAACCACGGCGCACCACGAGCCGGCCCGGGACGCCTCGGCGAGCAGGGCGAGGAGCAGGGAGGTGGCGCCGCTGCGCCGGGGCTGGCCGGCGCCGACCGCGATGGTGCTGCCGCGCCGCAGCCCGCGGTTGGGCAGCAGCCCGGTCAGCTCGGGCCGGACGGGGAGCACCCGGTGGCCGCCCGCGGGGTCGGGCGCGCTCGCCGGGCGTACCAGCTCGGCCAGGGCGGCGGAACCGACCACCATGCGGCCCGCCATCGGACCTACCCCCCGTCGTGTGTTCACCACGGGCACCGGCCCGTGGATGGTGCTTGGATCGTGCGGTGCGGAACGCGCGTGCGGCCCGGCGCGGCGTGCTCGCCGCCGCCGGGAGTGGCGCCCGGCCACCCGGGGTCCCGCCGGTGGTGGCCGGGCGCCACGACTCAGGCGGCGGCTGCTCCGGGTCGCGGCGTGGCGTCAGACACGCCGAGCCGGTGCAGCCCGTCGAGCGCCGGTTGGTGGGCCAGGCCGAGCGCGGTCTCCACCACGGTCACGAACTCCTCGGCGGCACGGAGCAGGTCGTCGGCCTCCCGGGCGGTGACCACCCGGGGGATGCCGGCCTCGGCGGCGGCCCGCTTGCCGGCCCCGGCGGCGAAATAGGCGGCCCACTCGTCCAGCTCGGGGGCGACGGCGGCGAGCAGCACCCAGACGCTGGTGATGCGGTTGCGCCGGGTGGGTGCGGGGCGGGCGCGGGCGGCGAGCAGGGCGGCGGCGGCGCGCAGCGCGGCGAGGTGGGCGGCGGCGTACCGGAGGCCGTCGGGACGGGTGCGGGCGGCCTCGGCCAGCCCGTGGCGGGCCACCACGAGCAGTTGGGCGGGGGTGCGGTGCGGCAGCACGTGCGCGGGCACCGTGGGCGCCTGGGCCGGACTGGTCGACATGGTCTCTCCTCCGCGTGGGCCGGGGCGGGGCGGCCGCGCGACGGGGAGCCGTCGCCCGGGACGCCCGGAACGGGCGGTGCGGAGGAAGACGCACCAGGTGGGGGCCGGCCGGGTGTGGACGCTTCCCCACACCACACCCGGCCGGCGTACCGGCGGGTCCGTCGCCCGCCGCCCGGGGGTCGTGGGCGGCGGGCGACGATCCTGCCTGACGGGTCCGGACTCGCGACTGTCCGGAGCCCGGTGCGGTCCGCGGAACCGCACCTCCCGGGAGCCGGAGCCGCGAAACACCGCTCCCGGACGTTGGAACGAGCGTACGACTGAATCGAACACTCGTTCTAACTGCTCTGACAGTACACCTCCCCTCCGACGAAAATGCAACGTGTGACGCACCGGCGTGCCGAACGCCGGCCGGTCAA
This sequence comes from Micromonospora sp. NPDC004540, assembly GCF_040610095.1. Taxonomy (NCBI): domain Bacteria; kingdom Bacillati; phylum Actinomycetota; class Actinomycetes; order Micromonosporales; family Micromonosporaceae; genus Micromonospora; species Micromonospora sp. NPDC004540. The sequence continues at coordinate 5,744 of NZ_JBEXLR010000074.1, read as the reverse complement.
CTCTCAGGGCGCGCACAGCATCGACAAAGGAGCCGCCGAACTCCGGGCCCCAGGGTTGACGACATGAACGTCAGCCATACCGCCGTCGCCGGCCGACGGATCCCGCGCCGGGCCCTGCCGGCGGCACCCACCTGGTGGGCCGACGTGGTCGGCGGCGCCGCGGTGCTCAGCCTGCTGGTGGTCACCGCGCTCTGGACCGCCGACCGCGGCGTGCAGGAGCTGCTGGGCGGCACGGCCACCGGCCTCACCTCGCTCGGCCGGCTCGCCGGCCTGGTCAGCGCCGACCTGATGCTCGTCCAGGTGGTGCTCATGGCCCGGGTGCCGCTGATCGAGCGGCGCTTCGGCCAGGACCGGATCGCCCGCTGGCACCGGCTCACCGGCTTCACCTCGTTCCACCTGCTCCTGGCGCACGTGCTGCTGACCGTCCTCGGCTACGCCGGCACCGCCCGCCGGGGCGTGCTCGCCGAGACCTGGGACCTGGTCGTCACGTACCCGGGGATGCTGCTGGCCACCGCGGCGTTCGGCCTGCTGGTGCTGGTGGTGGTGACCTCGGTCCGGGCGGCCCGGCGCCGGCTGCGCTACGAGTCCTGGCACCTGCTGCACCTGTACGCGTACCTGGGCGTCGCGCTGGCGCTGCCGCACCAGCTCTGGACCGGCGCCGACTTCGTCGCCTCGCCGCTCGCCCGCGCCTACTGGTGGACCGTCTACCTGCTGGCGCTGGCCAGCGTGCTGGTCTGGCGGCTGGGGCTGCCCGCCTGGCGCTCGCTGCGGCACCGGATCGAGGTGGCCGCCGTGGTCGCCGAGGCGCCCGGGATCACCTCGGTCTGGCTGCGCGGGCGCGACCTGCACCGGCTGCCCGTCCGGGCCGGGCAGTTCCTGCTCTGGCGGTTCCTGGACGGCTCCGGCTGGTCCCGGGCCCACCCGTACTCGCTGTCCGCGCCGCCGAACGGCGACCTGATGCGGATCACGGTCAAGGATCTGGGCGACGGCAGCGCCCGGGTGGCCGCCCTGCGCCCCGGCACGCGGGTGCTCGTCGAGGGGCCGTACGGGCGGCTCACCGGGGAGCACTGGCGCGGCGGCGGGATCACGATGCTGGCCTGCGGGGTCGGCATCACCCCGCTGCTGGCGTTGCTCTGGGAACTGCCGTACGCGCCCGGCCAGGCGGTGCTGCTCTACCGCGCGCGTACCCCCGACGACCTGGCCTTCCGGGCGGAGCTGGACCGGCTCGCCGCGGAGCGCGGGCTGGTCGTGCACCACCTGGTCGGCCCCCGGGCGGCGCACCCGTCCTGGCTGCCGGCCTACGCCGAGGGGCTCTCCGACGCGGAGGCGCTGCGCCGGCTCTCCCCCGGCGTCGCCGGCCACGACGTCTTCCTCTGCGGACCGGACGGCTGGGTCGACGCCGCCCGCACCGCGACCCGCGCCGCCGGAGTCCCCGACGCGCACGTCCATCACGAACGCTTCGCCTGGTGACAGGCGCGAAGGGAGGATCCGTGCGACGGATCACCATCTGGCTGCTCTCCACCGTGGCCGCGCTGGTGCTGCTGTTCAGCTACCGGACCAGCACCATGGGCACGGGCTGGGCGCGCAGCGCCATCGCCTCCGACACCGACGGCGCCGGCAGTTCCTGGAGCGGCACGGACGCCGGCACCGGCGCCACCGGCCCGGGCTCCTCGACCGGCAGCGACGACAGCGGCAGTGGCGGCGACGGCAGGGTCAGCGGGGGCGACGGCACGGCCACCGGGTCGGTGGCGCAGACCCGGTGGGGGCCGGTGCAGGTGAAGATCACCGTCACCGGCGGGAAGATCACCGACGTCACCGTGCTCCAGGTGCCGGACGGCAACCACCGGGACCAGGAGATCAACGACTACGCGGTGCCGATCCTTCGGCAGGAGGCCCTCGCGGCGCAGAGCGCACGGATCGACACCGTCTCCGGGGCCACCGTGACCAGCGACGGCTACCGCGAGTCGCTCCAGTCCGCGATCGACGCGGCGCACCTGGGATGAGCGGGACCATGACGACCGGACCGGACCGGCGCGCCTGGGTGGCGCAGGTGATGGGGCTGCCGGTCAGCGTGCACCTGCGCGGCCCCGGGGTGCGCACCGACGCGGTGGCCGAGCGGGTGGACCGGGTCTTCGCCGAGTTGCGCGCGGTGGACGCCACGTTCAGCACGTATCGGCCGGACAGCGTGCTGGCCCGGCTCGGCGGGGCGATGCCCGACCCGGCCGCCGCGGAGCCGCTGGTGCGCGAGGTGGTCGAGCGCTGCGAGGCGGCCCGCGTCCGCACCGACGGGTGGTTCGACGCCCGGCGGCTGCCGCTGCCCGGCGGCGGCACCGGCTTCGACCCGTCCGGCCTGGTCAAGGGCTGGGCCGTGGAGCGGGCCGCGCGCTGGTTGGTGCTGCCCGGCCACGACCTGTGCCTCAACGCCGGCGGGGACGTGCTGCTGCGCACCGCGCCAGGCCGGCCGGCCTGGCGGGTCGGGATCGAGGACCCGGACCGTCCCGAGCGGCTGCTCGACGTCGTCGCCCGCCCGCACGGCGCGGTCGCCACGTCGGGCACCGCGCGGCGCGGCGCACACATCACCGACCCGCGCGCCGGGCGGCCGGCCGAGGCCGTCCGGTCGGTCACCGTGGTCGGCCCCGAGCTGCTGTGGGCCGACGTGTACGCCACCGCGGCCGTCGCCCGCGGCGCGGACGCGCTCGACTGGCTGGCCACCCTGGACGGGTACGCGGCCCTGCTGGTGGACGCCGCCGGCCGGGTCCGGGCCACCCCGAACTGGCCCGGCTCCCGGCCGGCGGCTCAGACCCGCGCGTAATCGGGCAGGTCGGCCTCGGTGGCCAGCGAGCCGGTGCCGCGCACCAGCAGCGACTGGACCGGGCGGGTGGCCAGCAGCCGGTCGCGCAGCCACAGCCCCCAGCCGCTGGCCGGGGCGAGGAAGTGGCCGGGGCTGGCGCCGCGCTGCCAGCGGCCGGCGTAGGACCGCATCCGCCGCTCGTACGCGGGCAGCGCCACCCGGTGGTCGCCGCCGGCCAGGGCCAGCTCGCCGGCGAGCACGTACGCCCCGACCAGGCCGGTGCCCACCCCCATCCCGCCAAGGGTCACCCCCCAGGCCGCGTCGCCGAGCAGCACCGTCCGGCCGGCGTGCCAGCGGGGGACGCTGACCCGGGCGATCGCGTCGAAGTAGAGCTCGGGCGCGGCGCGCAGGCCGGCCAGCAGCCGGGGCACGTGCCAGCCCAGCCCGGCGAAGGCGTCGGCGATCAGCGCCTTCTGCCGGTCGAGGTCGAGCCGCTCGTGGTCCTGCCGGGGCGAGGCGAACACGACGAAGGCGCCCGCCCGGCCCGGCTCGCGCTGGTCGGCGGCCACGCTGGCCATCCGGCCGGGCACGTTGTACTGCCGCGGGACCGGGCCCGCCCCGAGGTCGTCGGGCAGGTCCCAGCCGGCCAGGTGGTAGCCGAGGTGGGTGACGTAGGCGGACTCGGGCCCGAACGCCAGCCGGCGCACGCCGGAGTGCAGCCCGTCCGCACCGACCACGAGGTCGACGGTGCGGGAGGCGCCCCGGTCGAGGTCGACCCGCACCCCGTCGGCGGTCTCGGTGAGCGCAGTGATCCGGTCGCCGAACAGGTAGCTGACCCGGTCGGCGCCGCGCTCGTAGAGGATCCGGGACAGGTCCCGGCGGCGGACCTCCAGCTCGCCGCCGGCGAACTCGGCCGGCAGCCGGAAGATCTCCCGGTCGTGCTCGTCCACCCGGCTCATCGCGCCGGCGTGGGTCTGCACCGCGCGCAACTCGTCGAGCACGCCCATTGCGGCGAGCACGCCGAGGTGGGTCGGGCCGCGGAAGTCGACCGCGAAGCCGCTGGTCCGCAGCGCGGGAGCGGTCTCGACGACGGTGACCTCGGCCCCGTGCCGGGCCAGCCACCAGGCCACCGCCGGGCCGGCCACCCCGGCGCCGGAGACGAGCACGCGGAAACCGCGCAGTGGAGTGGGCATGTCTTCCCCCGTTCAAACTGTGTCCCTCGGATACAGAGTACTGTAGACGCAGTTTCGAGCCGAGGACAAGAGGGGTGACCGTGGAGACCGGTGGCGTCGACAAACGCCGGCTGTTCGAGCTGCTGTGGGGCACCCCGACCGGGCCCCGGCGGGGGCCGCGCCCCACCCTCACGCTGGCCGCGATCGCCCGCGCCGGCATCACCATCGCCGACGCCGACGGCCTCGAGGGGCTGACCATGCAGCGGGTCGCCGAGTCGCTGGACGTCACCAAGATGGCGCTCTACCGCTACGTGCCCGGCCGCGCCGAACTGGTGGCGCTGATGCTGGAGGCGGCGATCGGCGAGCCGCCCGCCCCGCCGGCCGGGGCCGACTGGCGCGGCCGGCTCGACGACTGGACCCGGCAGCTGTTCGACCGGTTCCGCCGGCACCCGTGGGCCCAGGCGGCGACCGTCGGCGCCCGGCTGCCCGGCCCGAACGAGCTGGCCTGGGTGGAAGCGGTGGTAGCCGCCCTCACCGGCACCGGGCTGACCGGCGCCGAGCAGCTCGACGTCGCGGTGCTCCTGGTCGGGCACGCCCGCAACCTGGCCCAGCACGCGACGCCGGAGGGCGCGCCCGCCGGGAGCCGGGAGGCCGCCTTCGGCGTCCTGGTCCGTGGCCGCGAGGAGCGGTTCCCGGCGCTGGACGCCGCCCTGCGCGGCATCGACCCGGAGGCCACCGACGCGGCCCTCGACTTCGGCCTGGCCCGGATCCTCGACGGCATCGGCGCGCTGATCGCCGCCCGCGCCGCCGACCCCCGTTCGGGCGGGGCGGCCCGCCGGGGCCCGGGCGGCCGGGGAGAATGAGGGGCATGCAGCCACACCCGAACGTGCAGGCGGTGCAGCGGGCGCTCGACGACGCGGGCGCGCGGGACGGCTCCGGCGGCCCGAGCCAGGTCCGCCTGCTGCCCGAGGCCGTGCACACCGCCGCCGCGGCGGCCGAGGCGCTCGGCGTCCAGGTCGGCGCCATCGCCAACTCGCTCGTCTTCGACGCCGACGACGCGCCCCTGCTGGTGCTCACCTCCGGCGCGCACCGGGTGGACACCGCCGGGCTGGCCGCGTCCCTCGGGGTCACCCACCTGCGCCGGGCCACCCCGGAGTTCGTCAAGCGGCACACCGGGCAGGTGATCGGCGGGGTCGCCCCGGTCGGCCACCCGCAGCCGCTGCGCACCCTCGTGGACACCGCGCTGGCGGCGTACGACGAGGTGTGGGCGGCCGGCGGCGTGCCCCAGGCGGTCTTCCCCACCACGCACGCGGAGCTGCTGCGGCTCACCTCCGGCGCACCGACCGAGGTGGCGTGACTCCCGAACTCGTCACGCTGCACGTGTGGCGGATCCCCCGGGCGGCCGTCCCCCGGGCGCTGGCCCGGATGGCGACCCACCCGGCGCGGCTGCGCCGGATGCCCGGCGTCCGGTTCGCCAAGCTGCTCGGCACCGGGACCGGCACCGGCTTCGGCCCCGGCGACGCCGACCTGACCCGGTGGGCCGCCCTGGTCGTCTGGGACTCCCCCGCCGCGGCGGCCGGCTTCGACGCCTCCCCGGTCGGCCGCTCCTGGGCCCGGCTCGCCCGCGCCGGTGTCCGGGTGGAGCTGCGCCCGCTGACCAGCCGGGGCGAGTGGGCCGGCCGCCGGCCGTTCGGCGAGCCGCCCGGCGGCCGGGTCGCCGGGCCGGTCACCAGCGCCCGCTTGGCCAGCCGTTCCAGCTCGGGCGGGGCGTCGATGCCGTG
>NZ_JBEXLR010000073.1:0-32339 GCF_040610095.1 Micromonospora sp. NPDC004540 | reverse complement strand
CGGGGACGTCCACCCCGAGCCGGTCCGCTCCGGCGACCAGGCCGTCGAGGGCGTGCCCGAGCCGCGCGAGGGGGTCGGTCCACGGCGTGAACAGCCGAGGTGGCCGCGGCCGGCCCGGCCCCGGCGTGGGGCGCGCGGCACCGGCTGCACCCGGTGCATCTCACCGCGGCGCCCGAGGTCGACGCCGCCGTGGCCGCGATGGGCGACCGGGTGGCCCTCGGCGGCGACACCGACTGCGTGCTCGCCACCTCCAGCGTGCCCGGGGTCTCCGACGCCTGCTGGCGCGGCCCGGTGGCCCGCTACGTCTGGGATCTCACCGACCGCTCGCGCAGCCGCTGGGTGGTGCCGTTCGGCGCCGCCGGCCGGCCGGGCGACCCGCACTTCGACGACCAACTGCCGCGCTGGGCGGCCGGCGAGCTGATCCCGGTGCCCGACACCGACCTCACCCGAGAAGGAGACCCGTCATGACGTACCAGGAGAAGCTGCCGGACCTCGGCGAGCTGCGGCTCGTCCCGGTCGACCCGGCGGCGGACGCGGCCCTGCTGCACGGCTGGGTGACCCAGCCGTGGGCCCGGTTCTGGGGCATGGGCGGGCACACCGAGGCGGAGGTGCGGGAGGTCTACGCGTTCCTCGACGGCCTGGCCTCCCACCACGCCTACCTGATCATCCTGGACGGGACGCCGGTCGGCCTGTTCCAGACCTACCGGCCCGAGGCGGACCCGGTCGGCGAGCGCTACCCGGTCCGCACCGGCGACATCGGGATGCACCTGCTGCTCGCGCCGGGCCGGCAGCTTCCCGGCCTCACCTCGGCGGTCGGGCCCGCCCTGGCCCGCTTCCTCTTCACCGACCCCACCCGGCAGCGCATCGTCGTCGAGCCGGACGTGCGCAACGAGCGCGCGCTGCGCCGGCTGGAGCGGGAGGGCTTCACCTTCGACGCCGAGATCGACATGCCGGACAAGCGGGCCCAGCTCGCCTTCCTGACCCGCGACCGGTTCGAGGCCGACCACCCGGTCCCGGCCTGACGACGACAGCGCCCGCCCGGCACGGGGCCGGGCGGGCGCGGACGGTGCGGTGGCTCAGGCGGCCAGGTACTTCTCCAGGTCGTCCAGGATCTTGTTGGCGGCGCCGACGCCGATGCCGGTCATCCAGACCTCGTCGGAGACCACGTGCGCCTTGCCCGCCTTCACCGCGGACAGGCCCTGCCAGAGGCTGCCGGCGGTGACCTTCGTCTGCTCGGCGGCGGCCTTCTCGCCGTACGCGGTCACGAACACCACGTCGCCGTCGACCTCGTTGACCCGCTCGGGGCTGACCAGGTCGAAGCGCTTGTCCTCCTTGCCCTCCAGCAGCTGCCGCTCGGGGCGGCCCAGGCCGGTGTCACCGACCACGATGCCGGAGAACGAGTCCGGACCGTAGACCCGGATGTTGCCCGGGATGAAGCGCACGATGGAGACCTTCCGCGATGAGGCGTCGCCCAGCTTCGCGCCGAAGTCCTTGGCCCGCTTCTCATACGTGGCCAGCAGGTCCTTCGCCTGCTGCTCCTTGCCGAGGGCCTTGCCGTCGAGGAGGAAGTTCTCCTTCCAGGTGATGCCCACCTTCTCGGTGAAGACGGTCGGGGCGATGGCGGACAGCTCGTCGTAGAACTTCTCCTGGCGGAACTTGCTGCCGAGGATCAGGTCCGGCTTGAGCGCGTTGATCGCCTCCAGGTCGGGCTCGGTGAGCACCCCGACCTCCTTGATGCCGGCGAGCTTGTCCTCGCCGAAGTAGGTGGGCCAGCTCTTCGCCTCGCCGGCGGTGGCCGCGCCGACCGGGGTGACGCCCAGCGAGAGCGCGGTGTCGATCTTGTCGGTGTCGAGCACGACCACGCGCTTCGGCTCGGCGGGCACCTTGGTGGCGCCCATCGCGTGGGTGATCTCCCGGGTCTCCCCGGTGCTGGTGCCGGAGACGGGATCGCTCTCCCCACAGGCGGTGAGGCCCACGCCGAGGGCGAGGGCCGCGGTGAGAGCGGCGGCGAGACGACGCATCAAGAAGGTCCTTTCCAGACAGGTACGGGTCGGCGCGCGATCAGGCGTCGCCGACGGAGGCGCCGGCCGGAGCCGGCGTGGCGGCCGAGGTGGCCGAGGTGTGGGTGAGGGCGGGCACCACGAGCGGGGCGCCGGTGACCGGGCAGGGCACGACCACGCAGTCGAGCCCGAAGACGTCGCGGACCAGGTCGGCGGTGAGGATCTCGCGCGGCGGGCCGGCGGCGACCACCGCACCGCCGCGCATGGCGACCAGGTGGTCGGCGTACCGGGCGGCCTGGTTGAGGTCGTGCAGCACGGCGACCACGGTCCGGCCGCGCTCGGCGCGCAGCCGGTGCAGCAGGTCCAGCACCTCGACCTGGTGGGCCAGGTCGAGGAAGGTGGTCGGCTCGTCCAGCAGCAGCGCCTCGGTGTCCTGGGCCAGGGTCATGGCGATCCAGACCCGCTGCCGCTGCCCGCCGGAGAGGGTGTCCACCGGCCGGTCGGCGAGTTCGGCCACGTCGGCCATGGCCATGGCCGCCTCGACGGCCCGGCCGTCCTCCGTGGACCACTGCCGCCACCAGCGCTGGTAGGGCTGCCGGCCCCGGCCGACCAGGTCGGCCACGGTGATCCCCTCGGGCACCAGCGGGCTCTGCGGCAGCACGCCGAGCCGCCGGGCCACGTCGCGGGTGGGCAGGTCGCGGATCGCGGCGCCGTCGAGCAGCACCGCGCCCCGGCGCGGAGTGAGCAGCCGGGCCATGGTGCGCAGCAGGGTCGACTTGCCGCAGGCGTTCGGGCCGACGATCACGGTGAACGCGTCGGCGGGCAGGTCGAGGTCCAGCCCGTCCAGCACGGTCCGGGTCTCGTAGCCGACGACCAGGTCGCGGGTGGAGAGCATCGCGGTCACGACCGCCTCCCTCGGATGCGCAGCAGCAGGAAGATCAGGTACGGGCCGCCGATCGCCGCGGTGAGCACGCCGGCCGGGAGCTGGGTGGGGGCGAACAACCGGCGGCCGGCCAGGTCCGCGAGCACCAGCAGCAGCGCCCCGAGCAGGGCGGCACAGAGCAGCGGCGGCCGCTCCGCGCGGACCAGCCGGCGGGCCACCTGCGGGGCGACCAGCGCCACGAAGTCCACCGCGCCGACCTGGGCGGTGACCGTGGCGGCGGCCAGCACGCCGGTGGCGGCCAGGCCGACCCGCCGGGCCACCGGGCGCAGCCCGATCCCCCGGGCGGTGTCGTCGTCCAGGGCGGTGCTGCGCAGCGCCCAGCCGGCCCAGAGCAGCACGGGCAGCAGCGCGGCGAGGGTGCCGGCGATCCAGGCCGCCTCGGTCCAGCCCTTGCCGGCGAGGGTGCCGATCAGCCAGAGCTGGGCGCGCAGCCCGTCGATCGGGTCGGCCGCCAGCATGACCACCTCGGTCAGCGCCCGGAGCGCGAACGCCACCGCCACGCCGGCCAGCACGAACCGCTGCGCGGCCAGGCCGTGCCGCGCCCCGAGGGCGAAGACCAGGACGGCCGCCACCAGGCCGCCGAGCAGCGCGGCCGGCGCCACCAGGACCGCCGCCGCGCCACTGGTCAGGGCCACCGTGGCGGCCAGGCCGGCGCCCTGCGTGACGCCGATGACGTCGGGGCTGGCCAGGGGGTTGCGGGCCACGCTCTGGATCAGGGTGCCGGCCACGCCGAAGGCCGCCCCGGCCAGCGCCGCGAGCACCGCGCGGGGCAGTCGCAGGTCCAGCACCACGAGGTCGTACGGGGTGCCCGCGCCGGAGAGCGCGCGCAGCACGTCGGCCGGGGCCACGTACGGGGTGCCGAGCGAGAGGCTGAGCACCACGGCGGCGGCGAGCAGCAGGAAGAGCGTGACCGCGACCAGCACCGGGCGGCGGCGTACCGGCACGGCCAGCGGGCCGACCCGCAGCAGGGACCGCCCCGGCAGGGCGGTGGATGAGGTGGTCATGCGGTCACCACCTTGGCGCGGCGGACCAGGAAGGCGAGCAGCGGGGCGCCGACCAGCGCCGTGATGATGCCGGCCGGGACCTCGCCGGGCGGGGCGACGAGCCGGCCGATCACGTCGGCGCCGAGCACCAGCGCCGGCCCGAGCAGCGCGGCGACCAGCAGGGTCCACCGGTGGTCGGCGCCGACCAGGGCCCGGGCCAGGTGCGGCACGGCCAGCCCGACGAAGGCGATCGGCCCGGCGGCGGCCACCGCGGCGCCGGTGAGCAGCACCCCGCCCACACCGGCGGCGAGGCGGACCAGGGCGATCCGGTGGCCGAGGCCGCGGGCCACGTCGTCGCCGAGGGCGAGCGCGTCCAGGCCCCGGGCGGCCAGCGCCGCGAGGACGGTGCCGGCGAGGACGAACGGCAGCACCTGCCCGGCGACGCCGACGTCCCGGCCGGTCAGGCCGCCGACCACCCAGAACCGGTACTCCTCGAAGGTGCGGGCGTCGATGCTGAGCAGCGCGTACACGACGGCGCCGAGACCGGCGTCGAGGGCCGCGCCGACCAGCGCGAGGGTGACCGGGCTGGCGCCGTCGCGGGTGCGGTTGGCGACGGCGAAGACCAGCAGCCCGGCGAGGAGCGCGCCGGCGATGCCGAACCAGACGTACCCGGTGAGCGTGCTCACGCCGAAGACGGCGATGGCCAGCACCACCCCGAAGGACGCGCCGGCGCTGACCCCGAGGATGCGCGGCTCGGCGAGCGGGTTACGGGTGACGGCCTGGAAGAGCACCCCGGCCAGCGCCAGGGCGACCCCGACGACCAGCCCCAGGGCGGTCCGCGGCAGCCGCAGCTCGCGGACCACGGTGGTGGCCTCGCCGCCGTCCGGGGCGACCAGGGCGTGCCACACCTGGTCGACGGGGAGGTGGCGGCTGCCGAGCGCCAGGCTGGCCAGCAGCGCGACGATGAGCAGGAGCGCCGCCGCCAGGGTGACCGCGAGGCGGCGGGGCACGCCACGGCGGGTGGGGGTGCCGGCCCGGGCGGGCCGGACGGCGACGGTGGTCACGGGGGTGTTCGCCTCTCGGATTAGGTACGCCTTACCTTAACCGAGCTGGTTAGGCTGGCCTAACTCGGTGTCGTCGATACGCGGGTTGCGCCTCCACCAGGGGGAGGCGGCAGGGTGGGCGGCATGGACGGTGCGACGCACTACTCGATCGGCGACCTGGCCCGGCGGACCGGGTTGCCGGTGAAGACCATCCGCTTCTGGTCCGACCGCGGGATCGTGCCGCCGACCGACCGCGGCCCCACCGGTCACCGCCGCTACGGCGCGGAGGCGCCGGCCCGCGTGGAGCTGGTGCGGACGCTGCGCGAGCTGGGCGTCGACCTGCCCACGGTGCGCCGGGTGGTGGAGCGGGAGGTCACCCTGCCCGAGGTCGCCGCGGCGCACGCCGACGCCCTGGCCACCCAGATCCGGGTGCTGCGGCTGCGCCGAGCGGTGCTGACCGTGGTCGCCCGGCGCGGATCGGACGCCGCGCAGACCGAGCTGCTGCACCGGCTGGCCGGGCTCGCCGAGGCGGAGCGACGGCGGCTGGTCGACGAGTTCCTGGACAGCGCCTTCGCCGGACTGACCGAGCCGGGGTTCGCGGGGATCCGGCGGTCGCTCACTCCCGAACTGCCCGACGATCCCGCCGACGAGCAGGTCGAGGCGTGGGTGGAGCTGGCCGAGCTGGCCCTCGACCCGGACTTCCGGGCCGGCCTGCGCCGGCTCGCCGAGCAGCACGCGGCCGACCGGGCCGGCGCGCCGGGCGTCCGCCGGGACGCGGTCGCCGTGGTCCGGGAGGAGGCGGCCCCGGCGCTGGCCGCCGGCGTCGACCCGACCGCGCCCCGGGCCGACCCGGTCGTGGCCGCGGCCACGGGCCGGTACGCCCGGCTCTGCGGCCGCCCCGACGACGCCGACCTGCGCCGGCGGCTGCTGGACCGGCTGGAGGCCGCCAACGACCCGCGGCGGGAGCGGTACCTGGAGTTGCTCTCCGTGGTCAACGGCTGGCCGCCACCGGAGAGCCTGACCCCGGTGCTCGACTGGTCGATCCGGGCGCTGCGGGCCCGGCAGCCCCTACCCTGAGGGCATGCGATTCGACCAGCACACCGTGGTGCTCCTGGTCCGGCCGGACGACGCGCCCGACCTGCCCCAGGACGCGCTCGACCGGCTCCAGGACGCGCACCTGGCCCACCAGGCCGGGCTGGTGGAGCAGGGCGCCGTGCTCGCGGCCGGCCCCTTCCTCGGCGGTGACGACGAGCGGATCCGCGGCCTCGTCGTGCTGTCGGTCGATCCGCAGATGGCCCGCGAGCTCTACGCCAACGACCCCGCCGTCCGCGCCGGGCGGCTGGAAGCGCAGGTGCTGAGCTGGATGGTGCCGGAGGGCAACGTCCGTTTCGAGCAGGTGCCGGTGCCCCGCTCGATGCTCGAGGCGGCCGCGGGCGACTGACCGCCCGGCGCCCTCACTCCGCGCCCATCACCAGCCCCTCGATGGTGTGCTTCTGGCGGATCGGCACGAGGGTGTCGACCACGGGGCAGTGCAGGTGCGCCCGGACCTCGTCCGGCAGGGCCGCCCAGTAGTCCCGGGTGACCGCCATGTCGTGGTGGGCGGCGTTGCCGGCGCCCGGCGCGTCGACGCCGAGCACCAGCACGGGCCGGGCCAGCCGGCTGACGTTCGGCGTGCCCCGATGGATGGTGAGCGCGGACCGCGCCGAGATGTCGCCGCGCTGCGGATACTTGCGGACCGCGCGAGCCTCGTAGCGGGGGTGGCGGTCCGTCGGTGGGAACATCTCGTGGTCGAAGTCGCGGCCGTCGTCCCACTGGGTGCCCGGGGCGATCTCGAACGGTCCCATCTCCTCCACGGTGTCCACCGTGGTCAGGTTGAACGCCAGCGAGGTGAGCCGGCGCCGGAGGCGGGTCTCCTCGGGCATCGGGAAGTCCCGGTGCCACGGCTGCATCTTCGCGCCGGGGAACGGGATGTCGAACCCCAGCTCGACGATCTCGTAGTCGGGGCCGAGGACCGCGCGGCAGACCGACACCACCCATGGGTGGGTGACCAGGTCGACGAAGCCGCGCAGCTGCTCGGGGTGGATTTCGACGTACCACCGCTCGGGGCCGCGGCCGACCGCGCCGTCCGGCCGGGCCCGCGCCTCCCGGAACGCGGCGTCGATGTCCTCGTCGACCCGCGCGACCCAGTCGACTCCGAAGGCGCCACGGCAGGCGGTGATGCCGTCGCGGTAGAGGTCGCCGAGGGCCTCGATCGGGGTCTCGTCCTCGATCAGCTGCGATGTCATCGGGCCTCCTCGTCACGGGGACGGCCCGAGTATTACAACGTTGTAGAGGCGTCGCAAGAGCTGCCGAACCGCTCCCGTGGAGGGGCTTCAGTCCTCGGCGGCCTGGCGACTGCCCGGCACCACCGGCATCGGCCACACGCCGGTGCGCGGCGGCCCGGCGGGGACCTCCACCTGGTGGTCCGACCAGACGTACGTCTCCGGCAGCAGGTCGGTCACCGGGACCGCGCGCAGCGCGTCCGGCGGGCCGACGATCACCCGGATCGACGGGAAGTAGTCGAGCAGCACCTGGCGGCAGCGGCCGCACGGCGGGATGACGCCCCGGCCGCGGTCGCCCACCGCGACGATGGTCTCCAGGTCACCCGCGCCCTGGGTCGCGGCGGCGCCGATGGCCACCACCTCGGCGCACGGGCCGCCGGTGAAGTGGTAGACGTTCACGCCGGTGAAGACCCGGCCGTCGGTGGTCCGTGCGGCGGCGGCAACGGTGTGGTTCTCGCTGCGGCAGCGCAGCTTCGCCACGGCGGTGGCGGCCTGCACCAGCGCCCGGTCGGTGTCCCGCATGATCATCCCGTCCCCGTCGTCGACCTCGCCTCGGCGGAAACTCTAGCCCGGCCACCCGCCCCGACCTGGAAGGGCGCGCGGGCGCCGGCGGCCCAGGGAACGCCGCTGCGCGGACCGGCCTGCCGCCGGTAACCCGAGGGCGCTCCGCCGCGCGCCTGCCTATCCTTGGCGACGACATGCAGAATCCAGCCGCACCCGCCGTACCCGAGACCGCCCGCGACCTGCACCGCCGCCTTTCCGCCCTGATGTTCCGCGACCAGCGCCGGCTCCAGCGGCGGCTGGACGGGGTGCGGAAGCTGCGCGACCCGCAGCGGCGGGAGTCGGCGCTCACCGAGATCGCGGCCGAGGTGGCCCGGGCGGAGGCGCGGCTGGCCGCCCGGCGGGCCGCCGTGCCGACGATCACCTATCCGGCGCAGCTGCCGGTCAGCGAGCGCAAGGACGACATCGCCGCCGCCATCCGCGACCACCAGGTGGTGATCGTGGCCGGCGAGACCGGCTCCGGCAAGACCACCCAGCTGCCCAAGATCTGCCTGGAGCTGGGCCGCGGCGTCACCGGGCTGATCGGCCACACCCAGCCCCGCCGGCTCGCCGCCCGGACGGTGGCGGACCGGATCGCCGAGGAGCTCGGCACCGAGCTGGGCGACGTGGTCGGCTACAAGGTGCGCTTCACCGACCAGGTCGGCGAGAACAGCCTGGTGAAGCTGATGACCGACGGCATCCTGCTCGCCGAGTTGCAGACCGACCGGATGCTGCGCCAGTACGACACGTTGATCATCGACGAGGCGCACGAGCGCAGCCTCAACATCGACTTCATCCTCGGCTACCTCCGGCAGCTTCTCCCCCGCCGTCCCGACCTCAAGGTGGTCATCACCTCGGCGACCATCGAGACCGACCGGTTCGCCAAGCACTTCGCCGACGCCGAGGGCAACCCGGCGCCGGTCGTCGAGGTGTCCGGGCGGACCTACCCGGTGGAGGTGCGCTACCGGCCGCTGGTCGAGGTCACCGAGGCCGAGGAGGAGGACGAGGCCGACGAGGAGAACGTCCGGGACCAGATCCAGGCCATCGGCGACGCGGTCGAGGAACTGGCCGCCGAGGGGCCGGGCGACATCCTGGTCTTCCTCAGCGGCGAGCGGGAGATCCGGGACACCGCCGACGCGCTCGGCAAGCTGGTGCAGAAGAAGCGGTCGCTGCTCGGCACCGAGATCCTTCCGCTCTACGCCCGGCTCTCCACGGCCGAGCAGCACCGGGTCTTCGCCCCGCACGCCGGGCGCCGGGTGGTGCTCGCCACCAACGTCGCGGAGACCTCGCTGACCGTCCCCGGCATCAAGTACGTGGTGGACCCCGGCACCGCCCGGATCTCCCGCTACTCCAGCCGACTCAAGGTGCAGCGGCTGCCGATCGAGCCGGTCTCCCAGGCCTCGGCCAACCAGCGCAAGGGACGCTGCGGGCGGACCTCGGACGGCATCTGCATCCGCCTCTACGACGAGCAGGACTTCGAGAACCGGCCCGAGTTCACCGACCCGGAGATCCTGCGCACCAACCTGGCCTCGGTCATCCTCCAGATGACCTCGATCGGGCTGGGCGACATCGCCGCGTTCCCGTTCATCGACCCGCCGGACCGGCGCAACGTCACCGACGGCGTGAACCTGCTGCACGAACTGGGCGCGCTCGACCCGGCCGAGACCGACCCGGCGAAGCGGCTCACCCCGCTCGGCCGGCGGCTGGCCCAGCTCCCGGTCGACCCGCGGCTGGCCCGGATGGTGCTGGAGGGCGAGCGCAACGGCTGCGCCACCGAGGTGATCGTGATCGCGGCCGCGCTCTCCATCCAGGACCCACGCGAGCGGCCCGCCGACAAGCAGGCCCAGGCCGACCAGGCGCACGCCCGGTTCGCCGACAAGGAGTCGGACTTCGTCGCGTACCTGAACCTGTGGCGCTACCTGCGCGAGCAGCAGCGGGAGCTGTCCTCCAGCGCGTTCCGGCGGATGTGCAAGGCGGAGTACCTGAACTACCTGCGGGTGCGCGAGTGGCAGGACATCGTCAGCCAGCTCCGCCAGGTGCTGCGTACCTCGGACAAGGGTGACGGCCGGCGCGGGGCCGGCGCCGACCTGCCGGAGGAGATCGACACCCCGAAGGTGCACCAGTCCCTGCTGCCCGGCCTGCTCTCCCACCTGGGCCTCAAGGACGCGCAGAAGCACGAGTACCTGGGGGCGCGTGGGGCGAAGTTCGCGATCTTCCCGGGCTCGGCGCTGTTCCGGAAGCCGCCGCGCTGGGTGATGGCCGCCGAGCTGGTGGAGACCTCCCGGCTCTGGGGCCGGGTGGCCGGCCGGGTCGAGCCCGAGTGGGTCGAGCCGCTCGCCCAGCACCTGGTGAAGCGCAGCTACAGCGAGCCGCACTGGGAGAAGAAGCAGGCCGCCGTGATGGCCTACGAGAAGGTCACCCTGTACGGCATCCCGATCGTCACCTCCCGCAAGGTCAATTTCGGCCGGATCGACCCGGCGCTGAGCCGCGAGCTGTTCATCCGGCACGCCCTGGTCGAGGGCGACTGGCAGACCCATCACCAGTTCTGGAAGGACAACCAGCGGCTGCTGGCCGAGGTGGAGGAGCTGGAGAACCGGGCCCGGCGGCGGGACATCCTGGTCGACGACGAGACGATCTACCACTTCTACGACCAGCGGATCCCCGCCGACGTGGTCTCCGGCCGGCACTTCGACACCTGGTGGAAGAAGACCCGCCGGGAACAGCCGGACCTGCTCACCTTCACCCGCGAGCTGCTGATCAACTCCGGTCGCGGCGGGGTGGACGAGACCGACTACCCGGACGAGTGGCGGGCCGACGGGGTCGCCTTGCCGCTCACCTACACCTTCGACCCGGGCACCCCCACCGACGGCGTCACCGTGGACATCCCGCTGCCGCTGCTCAACCAGGTGCCCGCGGAGAGCTTCGACTGGCAGGTGCCCGGCCTGCGCGAGGAACTGGTGATCGCGCTGATCCGGTCGCTGCCCAAGGCGATCCGGCGCAACTTCGTCCCGGTGCCCGACTACGCCCGGGCGGCGCTCGCGCAGCTCCCGGCAGCCGAGGAGCCGCTGCTCGACGCGCTCACCCGGCAGCTGCGCCGGATGACCGGGGTGACCGTCCCACCGGACGCCTGGGACCTCGGCAAGCTGCCGCCGCACCTGCGGGTCACCTTCCGGGTGCTCGGCGACGACGACAAGCCGGTCGCCGAGGGCAAGGACCTGCCGGCCCTGCAACGCGAGCTGCGCCAGGAGGTACGCCAGGTCGTCGCCGCCGCCGCGCCGGACGTGGCCCGGACCGGGCTGACCGGGTGGGACATCGGCACCCTGCCGCGCACCATCGAGCAGGTCCGCGCCGGCTACGCGGTGACCGCGTACCCCGCCCTGGTCGACGAGGGCACGACCGTCGGGGTGAAGGTGTTCGACTCCCCCGCCGAGCAGGAGGCCGCGCACTGGGCCGGCACCCGGCGGCTGCTCCGGCTCACCGTGCCGTCCCCGGCGAAGTTCCTCCAGGGGCGGCTCAGCAACGAGGCGAAGCTGGCGCTGTCCCGCAACCCGCACGGCGGGGTGCCGGCGCTCATCGAGGACGCGGCCGGCGCGGCCATCGACAAGCTCATGGCGGACGCGGGCGGCCCGGCCTGGGACGCCGAGGGCTTCACGGCGCTGCGGGACCGGGTCCGCGCCGACCTGGTGGACACCGTGGTCGAGGTGATGGGCCGGGTCCGGCAGGTGCTGGCCGCCGCGTACGCCGTCGAACAGCGGCTCGGCGCCACCCGCAACCTGGCCGTGGTGGCCGCCCTGGCCGACATCCGGGCCCAGCTCGGCGGCCTGGTGCACAAGGGCTTCATCACCGAGGCCGGGTACGCCCGCCTGTCCGACCTGCTGCGCTACCTGACCGCCATCGAGCGCCGGCTGGACCGGCTGCCCGGCAACCCGCAGCGGGACAAGCAGCAGCAGGACCGGATCGCCGTGGTGCAGAAGGAGTACCAGGACATGCTCGCCGCGCTGCCGCCGTCGAAGCGGCAGTCCACGGCGGTCCGGCAGATCCGCTGGATGATCGAGGAGCTGCGGGTGAACGTCTTCGCCCAGGCGCTCGGCACCCCGTACCCGGTCTCCGAGCAGCGCATCTACCGCGCCATGGACGACGCCGAGGGCCGCTAGAGGGGTTCGACCCCGGCGGGGAGTTGGTCGGCGGCGGTGGCGTCGTGGACGTACTCCAGCAGGATGCGGCGCAGCTCGCGGCCCGCGTGGGTGGGCACGACGTCGCGGCGGCGGGCCACCGCGATGGTCCGGCGCACGCCGGGCGGGGCGAGTCGGGTGACCCGGATGCCCGGCCGGCGGGTGACCGCGATGCCGGGCACCAGGGCCGCGCCGAGCCCGGCCTCGACGAAGCTGAGCACGGCGTCCAGCTCCCCGCCGTCCACCGAGAGGGTCGGCTCGAAGCCGGCCTCCCGGCACGCCTGGAGGGTGGCGTCGCGCAGGTCGTAGCCCTGGCGGAACATCACCAGGGGCTGGTCGCGCAGGTCGGTGATGCGCACCTCGCCCCGCTCGGAGGCGGCCGGCAGCGGATCGACCGACGCGACCACCAGGCTCTCCCGCAGGATCGGGTCGGCGCGCAGCCCCGGGTCGGTGCCGGTCGAGGGCATGATGATCAGCGCCAGGTCGAGGTCGCCGCGCAGCAGGTCACGGACCAGGTCCTGCGAGCCGCCCTCCTCGACGCGCAGGTCGACGGTGGGATGGGCGTCGCGGAATCGGCGCAGCACCGGGGGCGCCAGTGAGGTGGCCAGGCTGGGCGTGGCGCCGAGCCGGACCCGGCCCCGGCGCAGCCCGACCAGCTCCTGCACCTCGCGGGTGGCGGTGTCCACATCGGCGAGGATCCGCTTGGCCAGCGGCAGCAGCACCTCGCCCGCCGCCGTGAGGGCGATGTTGCCCCTTACCCGCTCGAACAGCGGGGCCCCCAGGTCGGTCTCCAGCGCGTGAATTTGCTTACTCAGGGAGGGCTGCGTGATGCCCACCAGGTCGGCAGCTTGGGTGAAATGTCGTACTTCTGCGACCGCGACGAAGTACCGGAGCTGATGGAGCTGCATCTGTATAGCCTATGGCTATCAAGACTGCGAAGTCGATGCATTGGACGCCTGATCGAACTACTCCTAGCGTCGGTCTCGTGGTAATCACGAAAACTCGGTCGCCCATCCGCTCGAATGTCGGCCTCAAGGCCGTCATGGCGGTGACGGGCATCATCCTGGTGCTGTTCCTGGTCGTGCACATGCTCGGCAACCTGAAGATCTTCACGGGCGAGGCCTCGTTCGACCACTACGCGCACTGGCTGCGCGAGCTCGGGACGCCGCTGCTGCCGTCGACCTGGTACCTGTGGATCCAGCGCACCGTGCTCACCGTGGCCGTGCTGGCGCACATCGTCTCGGCCACCGTGCTCGCGACCCGCGCCCGGGCCGCCCGCCCGGTGCAGTACGCGCACCGCCGGAAGATCCACGTGAACTATGCGGCCCGCACGATGCGCTGGGGTGGTGTGATCATCCTGCTCTTCGTGATCTACCACATCCTGGACCTGACCACCGGTCACCTGAACCCGCAGGGTGACGCCGCCAACCCGTACGGCAACGTGGTCCAGGACTTCGCCGCGGACCGCTGGTACGTCACGCTCTTCTACACGCTGGCGATCGTCACGCTCGGCTTCCACCTGCGGCACGGCGCCTTCAGCGCGTTCCGCAGCCTCGGGCAGCAGACCCCGAAGGGCGAGCGCCGGGCGCGCGCCGCGGCCCTGGTCTTCGCCGTCGCGCTCTGCGTCGGCTACCTGGTGGTCCCGTTCGCCGTACTCACCGGATTGGTGGCCTGACATGGATCTCTACACCTCCGGCGACCCGATCGCCGACACCAGGGCCCCGGACGGCCCCATCGAGACCCGCTGGGAGCGCCACCGGTTCGAGATGAAGCTGGTCAACCCGGCCAACCGGCGGAAGCTCACCGTCATCGTGGTCGGCACCGGCCTGGCCGGCGGCTCCGCCGCAGCGACGCTTGCCGAGCAGGGCTACCGGGTGAAGTCCTACTGCTACCAGGACAGCCCGCGCCGGGCCCACTCGATCGCCGCGCAGGGCGGCATCAACGCCGCGAAGAACTACCGCAACGACGGCGACTCGGTGCACCGGCTCTTCTACGACACCGTCAAGGGCGGCGACTTCCGCTCCCGGGAGTCGAACGTGCACCGGCTGGCCGAGGTCTCGGTCAACATCATCGACCAGTGCGTCGCCCAGGGCGTCCCGTTCGCCCGCGAGTACGGCGGCCTGCTCGACACCCGCTCGTTCGGCGGCGCGCAGGTGCAGCGCACCTTCTACGCCCGGGGCCAGACGGGCCAGCAGCTGCTGCTCGGCGCGTACCAGGCGCTGGAGCGGCAGATCGGCCTGGGCAACGTGGAGATGAACTCCCGGCACGAGATGCTCGAGCTGGTGATCGTCGACGGCCGGGCCCGCGGCATCGTGGTGCGCGACCTGGTGACCGGCGAGATCAGCACCGAGATGGCCGACGCGGTCGTGCTCGCCTCCGGCGGCTACGGCAACGTCTTCTACCTCTCCACCAACGCCAAGGGCTGCAACGTCACCGCCTCCTGGCGGGCGCACCGCAAGGGCGCGTACTTCGCCAACCCCTGCTACACCCAGATCCACCCGACCTGCATCCCGGTCTCCGGCGACCACCAGTCGAAGCTGACCCTGATGAGCGAGTCGCTGCGCAACGACGGCCGGGTGTGGGTGCCCAAGGCCAAGGGCGACGACCGCAGCCCGCGGGACATCCCCGAGGACGAGCGGGACTACTACCTGGAGCGGATCTACCCCTCCTTCGGCAACCTGGTGCCCCGGGACATCGCGTCCCGCGCCGCGAAGAACGTCTGCGACGAGGGGCGCGGCGTCGGCCCCGGCGGGCTCGGCGTCTAC
The DNA here is from genome assembly GCF_040610095.1 of Micromonospora sp. NPDC004540. Lineage (NCBI taxonomy): Bacteria > Bacillati > Actinomycetota > Actinomycetes > Micromonosporales > Micromonosporaceae > Micromonospora > Micromonospora sp. NPDC004540. Next base: position 17,572 of record NZ_JBEXLR010000073.1, on the reverse strand, counting down.
CTCGACTTCGCCGACGCGATCAACCGGCTCGGCCGCAAGGCCATCGAGGCGAAGTACGGCAACCTCTTCGAGATGTACGAGCGGATCACCGGCGAGGACCCATACCAGGTCCCGATGCGGATCTACCCCGCCGTGCACTACACGATGGGCGGCCTCTGGGTCGACTACGACCTCCAGTCCAGCATCCCGGGTCTGTTCGTGATCGGCGAGGCGAACTTCTCCGACCACGGCGCGAACCGGCTCGGCGCCTCGGCGCTCATGCAGGGCCTGGCCGACGGCTACTTCGTGCTGCCGAACACCATCGCGAACTACCTGGCTTCCGGCCCGCTGGAGAAGGTCGACGCCAGCCACCCCGAGGCGGTGGCGGCACGGACCGAGGTCGAGGACCGGCTCCAGCGGCTGCTGGCGGTCAACGGCGACCGGACCGTGGACTCGTTCCACCGGGAGCTGGGCCAGATCATGTGGGAGCACTGCGGCATGGAGCGCTCCGAGGCCGGGCTGCGCAAGGCGATCGACGAGATCCGGACGCTGCGCGACGAGTTCTGGCAGCGGGTCCGCGTCCCGGGCGACGGCGAGGGGCTCAACCAGTCGCTGGAGAAGGCCGGCCGGGTGGCCGACTTCTTCGAGCTGGCCGAGCTCATGTGCATCGACGCCCTGCACCGCGAGGAGTCCTGCGGCGGCCACTTCCGGGCCGAGCACCAGACCCCCGACGGTGAGGCGCAGCGCGACGACGACCGGTTCTCCTACGTGGCGGCCTGGGAGTACACCGGCACCGGTCAGCCCGTGCTGCACAAGGAAGACCTGACCTTCGAATACGTCCACCCCACGCAGCGGAGCTACAAGTGAACCTGACCCTGCGCATCTGGCGCCAGCAGGGCCCTGAGGACAAGGGTCAGATGGTGACCTACCAGGTGCAGGACGTGTCCCCGGACATGTCCTTCCTGGAGATGCTCGACGTGCTCAACGAGCGGCTCATCCTCGACGGCGACGAGCCGGTGGCGTTCGACCACGACTGCCGCGAGGGCATCTGCGGCATGTGCAGCCTCATGATCAACGGTGAGGCGCACGGCCCGCAGCGCGGCACCACCGCCTGCCAGCTGCACATGCGGCAGTTCTCCGACGGCGACACGATCGACATCGAGCCGTGGCGGGCCCGGGCCTTCCCGGTCGTCAAGGACCTGGTGGTCGACCGGAACGCCTTCGACAAGATCATCGCGGCCGGCGGCTACGTCACCGCCCCGACCGGCAGCGCCCCGGAGGCACACTCCACGCCGGTTGCCAAGGCCAACGCGGACGCGGCCTTCGAGTCCGCCGCCTGCATCGGCTGCGGCGCCTGCGTGGCGGCCTGCCCGAACGGCTCCGGCATGCTGTTCACCGCCGCCAAGATCACCCAGCTCTCGCTGCTGCCGCAGGGCCAGCCCGAGCGGTACACCCGGGTGATCGGCATGGTGGACGCGCACGACGAGGCCGGCTTCGGCGGCTGCACCAACGTCGGCGAGTGCGCGGCGGCCTGCCCGAAGGGCATCCCGCTGAACACCATCGGCCGGCTCAACCGGGACTACCTCAAGGCGACGTCCAAGCGCGCCGGCACCCCGGGCTCCTGAGCCCCGGCCGTCGCGCCACCCCGACCGCCGCGCCCCGCACCAGGGGCGCGGCGGTCGGCCTTTTCCCTGGGTGCGCGAGGCGCCCGCCGCCGGTTCAAGCCCTCCCCCACGGGTAGCAGTCCGATGGACGGCACCGAAGAGGGGACATTCAGGCATGAAGGCACTGACCTGGCAAGGCAAGCGTGACGTCCGCGTCGAGGACGTGCCGGACCCCCGGATCGAGGAGCCGACCGACGCCGTCATCCGGATCACCTCGACCGCGATCTGCGGCTCCGACCTGCACCTGTACGAGGTGCTCGGACCGTACCTGAAGCCCGGCGACGTCCTGGGGCACGAGCCGATGGGCATCGTCGAGGAGGTCGGCGCGGGCGTGACCCGGCTCAAGCCCGGCGACCGCGTGGTCGTCCCGTTCAACATCGCGTGCGGCTCCTGCTGGATGTGCGACCGCCAGCTCTACGCCCAGTGCGAGACCACCCAGGTGACCAGCGAGGGCAAGGGCGCCGCGCTGTTCGGCTACACCTCGCTCTACGGCTCCGTCCCCGGCGGGCAGGCCGAGTACCTGCGGGTGCCGCAGGCCCAGTTCGGCCCGATCAAGATCCCGGAGACCGGTCCCGACGAGCGCTGGCTCTACCTCTCCGACATCCTGCCCACCGCCTGGCAGGCGGTGAAGTACGCGGACACTCCGCCCGGCGGCACCCTGGCCGTGTTCGGCCTCGGCCCGGTCGGGCAGTTCAGCGCCCGGATCGGGCGGCACCTCGGCGCGGGCCGGGTGATCGGGCTGGACCTGGTGCCGGAGCGGCTGGAGATGGCGCGCCGGCACGGCATCGAGGTGCTCGACGTCAGCGAGCTGGACGACGTGCCCGGGGCGCTGGTCGACCTGGTCGACGGGCGCGGCCCGGACGCGGTGATCGACGCGGTCGGCATGGAGGCCCACGGCGCGCCGCTGGGCAAGGTCGCCCAGGCCGCCGCCGGGTTGCTGCCGGACAAGCTGGCCCAGTCCATGACCGACAGGGCCGGCGTGGACCGGCTCGAGGTGCTGCACGCCGCGCTCAAGGCGGTCCGGCGCGGCGGCACCGTCTCGATCTCCGGCGTGTACGGCGGCGAGCAGGACCCGATGCCGCTCATGGAGATGTTCGACCGGGGCGTCCAGCTGCGCATGGGGCAGTGCCACGTGAAGCGCTGGATCGACGAGGTCCTGCCGCTGCTCGCCGGCGACGACGACCCGCTCGGCGTCGAGGACCTGCGGACCCACCGGCTGCCGCTGGCGCGGGCGCCGCAGGCGTACGAGATGTTCCAGAAGAAGCAGGACGGCTGCGTCAAGGTCGTGCTCGAACCGTGAGCCGGACGGCTCGGCGCTGCCGCGCCGGTTGCGCTGAGCGGCGCCGACGGGTGCGTCGTCGCTCGCGCGAGGTGGCGGGCGGATGGCTACCGTGTACTGCGGGACACGGCGGAGGGACGGAACATGCGGCAACCGGACGAGCGGGCACTGGACCGGGCAGTCGGCGGGCGGCTGTGGCGGATGGCGGGGCTGGGGGCGCTGGCCGGGCTGGCCTGGGCGGCGCGGGACGTGCCCGCCCAGCTCGGCGGCCGGCTCACCGGGGCCCGCGCGGAGCGGGCGGCCCGCTCGCCGCGCTTCCGGGACGGCACGTTCCACAACCCGTCGGGCACCCGCAGCACCATGGTCGCCGACCCGGGCCGCAACCTCGTCAAGGAGCTGATCTTCGGCAAGCAGAAGCGGCGGCCGGACAGCGCCGTGCCGCTGCTGCGCCCCGCCGACCCGGCGCCGGCCGATCCGGCCCGTGAGCTGGGCATCGTCTGGTACGGGCACGCCTCCACGCTGGTCGAGATCGAGGGGCACCGGGTGCTGCTCGACCCGGTCTGGAGCGACCGCTGCTCCCCGTCCTCGCTGGTCGGCCCGCTTCGCATCCACGAGCCGCCGGTCCGCCTCGACGAGCTGCCCCGGCTCGACGCCATCCTGATCTCGCACGACCACTACGACCACCTGGACATGGCGACCGTACGCGGGCTGCTCGAACACCAGTCCGCGCCGTTCCTGGTGCCGCTCGGCGTCGGCGCCCACCTGGACCGCTGGGGCGTGCCGGAGGACCGGATCATCGAGCTGGACTGGTCGGAGAGCCACCGGATCGGCGGGCTGACCATCACGGCCACCGCCGCCCAGCACTTCTCCGGGCGCGGGCTGCGCCGCGACGGCACGCTCTGGAGCTCCTGGGTGGTGGCCGGGGCGCAGCGGAAGGTCTTCTACACCGGCGACTCCGGCTACTTCGACGGCTACGCCGAGATCGGCGCCGAGCACGGCCCGTTCGACGTCACGCTCATGCAGATCGGCGCGTACGACCGGGCCTGGCCGACCATCCACATGTTCCCCGAGGAGGCGGTCGCCGCCCACCTCGACCTGCGCGGCGGGCTGTTCGTCCCGGTGCACTGGGCCACCTTCAACCTGGCCCTGCACGACTGGTCGGAGCCGGTGGACCGGCTCTGGGCCGAGGCGAAGGCCCGCGACGTGCGGCTGGCCGTGCCGCGCCCCGGCGAGCGGGTGGTGGTGGACGAGCCGCCGGCCGTGGACGGCTGGTGGCAGGCCGTGGCCTGACCCCGCGACTCAGAGCACGAAGGCGTCCGTCCAGAGGGCGCCGGAGCGGCCGGAGAGCGCGTCCAGCATGGCCATCGCCTGCCCGTCGGTGAGCTGCGCGACGAAGTCGACGATCGCCCGCCCCCGGGCCCGGCCGATCCGGTCCGGGGTGCGCGGGTGCAGCTCCGCCTCGGCCAGCTCCACCAGGTCGTGCAGCCGGCGGGGCAGCCGGGACTCCTCCTCCGGGTCGAGCAGCCACTCCCAGAGCGCCTCCACCAGGGTGCCGAGCAGCCGCGCCTGGCCGCGCTGGTGCAGGGCCAGGTCCGGGCGGGCCAGCACGAACCGGTGGTGCACGAACTTGAGCACCTGCACCTCGTGCCACTGCGGCTTGGCCAGCAGCACGTACCCCGAGCGGACGCCCGGGTCCGGGGTCACCGTGATGGCCTCCACGAAGCGGGTGGACCAGCGGGCGGAGAACCGGGCCACGTACTGCTCGGCCTCGATCGAGCCGTCGAAGGGCAGCGCCAACAGCCCCTCCACCAACTCCTCGCGGACGTGCTCGACCGCGGCCGCGAACGCGTCGTCGTCGGCAATCCAGGCGTCCTTGCGGTGCAACTGGCGGCGCAGCCGCTCGATGGCCGCGCCCGGCCGCCGGCCCGCCGTGGCCAGCGCCGAGGAGGTGATCGCCCGGAAGTGCCCGCACTCGCGCTGCCAGGCCATCAGCTCGGCGGCCACCGCGCCCTGCTGGAGCACCCCGACCCGGTAGAAGTCCTCCACGTCGTGGATGGCGTACGCGATGTCGTCGGCGGTGTCCATGATCGACGCCTCCGGGGTCTGCTGCCAGTCCGGGATCCGGCCGGCGAACGGCTCCCGGGCCTGCCGCAGGTCGTCCATCTCCGTCCGGTAGGCGCCGAACTTCGCCGAGCCGCTCTCCGGGTCGTCCGGCGGGCCGGCCGCGCCGCGCGGGGCCGGGTCCAGGCGCCGCGGGTGCGGGTCCGGGTGGTCCAGCCGGGTCCACGGATACTTCAGCATCGCCGCCCGGACCGCCGCGGTCAGGTCCAGGCCGGTGGTCGCCGCGCCGCGGATCTCGGTGCTGGTGACGATCCGGTACGACTGGGCGTTGCCCTCGAAACCGTCGGCCAGCCCGAGCCGCTGCCGGGCCAGCCGGTCCAGCACCCGCTCCCCCAGGTGCCCGAACGGCGGGTGGCCGAGGTCGTGGCCGAGCGCGGCGGCCTCCACCACGTCCGGGTCGCAGCCGCCCAGCTTCTCCAGCAGGTCGCGGTGCGCCGGGTCGGCGGTCAGCCGCTCGGCGACCGCCCGGGCCACCTGGGCCACCTTGAGGCTGTGGGTGAGCCGGTTGTGCACGAGCAGCCCCGACCCGCCCGGGCTGATCACCTGGGTCACCCCGTTCAGCCGGGCGAAGAACGGCGACCCGACGATCCGGTCCCGGTCGGCCCGGAACGGGCTGGCCGCCAGGTCGCCGAGCGCCCGGGCGCTGCCGCCGAAGAGCCGCCGGGCCCGCGGATCCGCAGGTTGTTCCATGATCGCCACGCTAGCGCAGCGGACGGCGGGTGCGGCACGGCCGGTCGGAGGCGGCCGGCACAATGCAGGGCGGAACCCACCGGAGAAGGCGGATCAGATCGTGACCCAGTCTGTGCACCAGCGGATCGCCGAGGAGCTCGGCGTCGCCGAACGGCAGGTGCGGGCGGCCGTGGAGCTGCTCGACGGCGGCGCCACCGTGCCGTTCATCGCCCGCTACCGCAAGGAGGCCACCGGCCTGCTCGACGACGCGCAACTGCGCACCCTGGAGGAGCGGCTGCGCTACCTGCGCGAGCTGGACGAGCGGCGCGCCGCGGTGCTGGAGTCCATCCGCGGCCAGGGCAAGCTCGACGAGGCCCTGGAAGCGCAGATCATGGCGGCCGACTCGAAGTCCCGCCTGGAGGACATCTACCTGCCCTACAAGCCCAAGCGGCGCACCCGGGCCCAGATCGCCCGCGAGGCCGGGCTGGAGCCGCTCGCGGACACGCTGCTGGCCGACCCGGCGCGCGACCCCCGCGAGACGGCCGCCGGCTTCGTCGACGCCGACAAGGGGGTGGCCGACGCCGCCGCCGCGCTCGACGGCGCCCGGGCCATCCTCATCGAGCGCTTCGCCGAGGACGCCGACCTCATCGGCACGCTGCGCGAGCAGATGTGGTCGCGGGGCCGGCTGGTCTCCCGGGTACGCGACGGCCAGGAGGCCGCCGGCGCCAAGTTCGCCGACTACTTCGACTTCGCCGAGCCGTACACCCGGCTCCCCTCGCACCGGATCCTGGCCATGTTCCGGGGCGAGAAGGAGGGCGTGCTCGACCTGACCATGGACCCGGAGGCCGAGGGCGACTCCGACGCCGTGGTCACCGGCCCCACCCGCTACGAGGCCGCCATCGCCGGCCGGTTCGGCGTGAGCGACCACGGGCGGCCCGCCGACAAGTGGCTGGCCGACACGGTGCGCTGGGCCTGGCGTACCCGGATCCTCATCCACCTCGGCGCCGACCTGCGGCTGCGGCTCTGGCAGGCGGCCGAGGAGGAGGCCGTCCGGGTCTTCGCCACCAACCTGCGCGACCTGCTGCTGGCCGCGCCGGCCGGCGCCCGCCCCACCATGGGCCTCGACCCGGGCCTGCGCACCGGCGTGAAGGTGGCCGTGGTCGACGCCACCGGCAAGGTGGTCGCCACCGACACGATCTACCCGCACGAGCCGCGCCGGCAGTGGGACGCCTCGGTGCACACGCTGGCGACCCTGGCCGCGGCGCACGGGGTCGAGCTGGTCGCCATCGGCAACGGCACCGCCAGCCGGGAGACCGACAAGCTCGCCGGCGACCTGATCAAGCGGCACCCGGAGCTGAAGCTGACCAAGGTGGTGGTCTCCGAGGCCGGCGCGTCGGTCTACTCCGCCTCCGCGTACGCCTCCCAGGAGCTGCCCGGGCTCGACGTCTCGCTGCGCGGCGCGGTCTCCATCGCCCGCCGCCTCCAGGACCCCCTCGCCGAGCTGGTGAAGATCGACCCGCGCTCGATCGGCGTCGGCCAGTACCAGCATGACCTGTCCGAGGCGAAGCTCTCCCGCTCCCTCGACGCGGTGGTCGAGGACTGCGTCAACGGGGTCGGTGTCGACGTCAACACCGCCTCGGCCCCGCTGCTCACCCGGGTCTCCGGCATCGGCGCCGGGCTGGCCGAGAACATCGTGCTGCACCGCGACGCCAACGGCCCGTTCCGCACCCGGGCCGAGCTGAAGAAGGTGCCCCGGCTCGGGCCGAAGGCGTTCGAGCAGTGCGCGGGCTTCCTGCGCATCCCCGACGGCGACGACCCGCTCGACTCCTCCAGCGTGCACCCCGAGGCGTACCCGGTGGTGCGGCGGATCCTCGCCCACACCGGGCAGGACCTGCGCGCGCTGATCGGGAGGTCGGCCATCCTGCGCGGGCTGCGGGCGGCCGAGTTCGTCGACGACACCTTCGGCCTGCCCACCGTCACCGACATCCTCGCCGAGCTGGAGAAGCCCGGCCGCGACCCGCGCCCGGAGTTCCGGACGGCCACCTTCGTGGAGGGGGTCGAGAAGATCAGCGACCTGACGCCCGGGATGGTGCTGGAGGGCGTGGTCACCAACGTGGCCGCGTTCGGCGCGTTCGTCGACGTCGGCGTGCACCAGGACGGCCTGGTCCACGTCTCCGCCATGTCGCACACCTTCGTCAAGGACCCGCGCGACGTGGTGAAGTCCGGCGACGTGGTCCGGGTCCGGGTGCTCGACGTCGACGTGCCCCGCAAGCGCATCTCGCTGACCCTCCGGCTGGAGGACGAGGCGCCCACCGGCGGCGGGCGCCCGCAGGGCGGCGACGGACGCCGCGACCGCGGCGGCCAGGGCGGCGCTGGTCAGGGCGGCGCTGGTCAGGGCGGCCAGCGCGGCGGCCGGGGCGACGGTCGGGGCGGTCAGAGCGGCGGCGGTCAGCGCGGCGGTGGTTCGCGCGGTGGCCAGGGCGGCGGTGGTCAGCGCGGGGACCGGGACGGTTCGCGCGGCGGGCCGCAGCAGCGGCAGGGGCGTGGCGGCGGGGCACCGGCGCCGGCCAACAGCGCCATGGCGGACGCGCTGCGCCGCGCCGGCCTGGCCTGAGGTATCGGGGCGCTGTCGAGCTGAGGTCACGAACGACTCAGCTCGACAGCGTGGACGGGCGGGACCGGGCCGGGCGCGTACCCTCGCGGGCGTGGGTGGGGACGACGGCCTGGAGTGGCGGGAGCGGCAGCGCCGGGCGGTGCGGGCGCACGCGGCGGCCGATGCCCGGCAGCGCGCCGCCGAGCAGGCGGAGGCCGCGGAGCTGGTGGCCCGGTTCGCCGCCGAGGCGCTGCGGCGCGGGCTGCGCACCGACCGGCTGACGGCGGCCGGCTACGACGGACGCGGCCGCTACCGCACCCGGATCACCGGCTGGTACGTGGACCGGGCGCACACCCGGGCGGTCGACACGGACGGCCGCTTCTACCTGCTCACCGTGCCGCCGAGCCTGCGGTCGCGACTGTTCGGGGCCGACCCGGAGCCCGCGCCGCCGCCGCTGGTGGTGGGGCGGGGCGGCCGGGACGGCGAGTCGGTGCCGCTGGCGACGCTGCTCAGCGCGCGTCTCGAGGCGGGCGACGACTGGCGCTGACCCGCGCGGGCCGGCGTTCGGCCCGCTGCCGCGGCAGGCCCCGGGCGGAGCGCCGTTCCACCCGTCGCCACCAGCAGAGCTGCACGAACAGGGTGGCCAGGCCGGCCAGCACGATGGCGGCCAGGTTGATCACGAGCTGGAGCGCGGAGCCGGCCGCCTCCGGCCAGACCCCGTAGGACGCCGCCACCGCCACGTTCGCCGCCGCCGGCACGGTGGTCACCGAGATCAGCACGCCGACCAGGGAGCCGGACTTCTTCGCGGTCAGCGAGAGCATGCCAGCGACCCCGGCGAGCACGCCGACCACCCAGGAGAGCGCGTCCGGGCGCCAGATGAAGTCGGTCAACGGCCGGTCGGCCAGCAGCATGTCCCGGCTGACCAGCCCGGCGGCGGTGAGCGCCCAGGTGCTCAGCACGGTGACCAGCATGGCGGCGAGGAAGCCGACCACCAGCGCCTGCAGCGAGCGGCCGACGATGTGCGGCTGCCGGCGCAGCAGCGCCACGCAGAGCGCGGCGAGCGGGCCGAACTCCGGGCCGACCACCATGGCGCCGACGATCAGGATGGGCTGGTCGAGCAGCACGCCGATGCCGGCGATCATGGTGGCCAGCGTGATCAGCGCCAGGAAGGTGCCGGTGAGCACCGTCTGCTCGCCGGTCTTCGCGGCGATCTCGTCCCAGACCACGGCGTCCTCGCCGTGCCCGGGGGCGTCCTCCGCTGCCTTGTCGGCGGCCGCGGACAGGGTCAGCTCCACGTCGTCCGCAGCGATCGCCCCGTGCGCCTCGACGCCCAACTCCTGGAGCTTGCGCAGCACGCCGTCGGCGCTCTCCCGCACCACGTCGCAGGTGAGGTAGTCACCGGCCGGCTGGCGGGCGGCCCCGGCCAGCACCACCAGGTGGGTGACGCCGGGATCGGCCGCGAGCAGGTCGGCGACCGCCGAGGACCGGTCGGTGGGCGCGATCACCCGCAGATGCAACACAGCGCGTCCTCTCCCGAATGAGCGACCCGCACTCTACTGCCGCTCCGCACGCTCCACCCGTGTCCCTCGCTGGGGGAACGCGTTGGATCCAGGGAGGTATCGGCCTGAAAACGTGGAACAGGCCGCCGATCCCCTATTTGGGGTGTAATAACCTCTTTATACCCAGATGTCTTGTTTGCGAGGTTCGACGTGCTGCTTCCGGAGAGAACGGTCCCCCCGTCGCCGCACCCCGTGGAACAGCTTCGGCGGGACCGCCTCAAGCGCGCCGTCGATGTGGCCGTCGCGACGCTGCTGCTGATCCTGACCGCTCCGCTGATGGCTGTCCTCGCCCTGCTGGTGCTGGTGGCGCACGGCCGCCCGGTGCTGTTCCGGCAGTGCCGTGCCGGGCTCGCGGGCCGGCCGTTCCAGTTGCTCAAGTTCCGCACCATGCGGGCGCCCGACCCGGCCCGGGGGCTGCTCTCGGACGCCGACCGGCTGACCCGGCTGGGCCGCTGGCTGCGGGCCACCAGCCTCGACGAGTTTCCGTCGCTGCTGAACGTCGTGCACGGCGAGATGAGTCTGGTGGGCCCCCGGCCGCTGCTCGACACCTACCTGTCCCGTTACACCGAACGGCAGGCGCGGCGGCACGAGGTGCGCCCGGGCATCACCGGACTGGCCCAGGTACGCGGCCGCAACGCCCTGGGCTGGGAGGAGAAGTTCGAGTACGACGTCTGGTACGTCGACCACCGCTGCCTGCGGCTGGACCTGTCCATCCTGGTCGCCACGGCCCGGACGGTGCTGCTCCGCGAGGGGATCAGCGCGGAGGGTGTCGCCACCGCGCCGGAGTTCGTCGGCGCCGGCGCACTGACCGGTGCGGACGGCGCGCGCCGGTGACCGTCACCCGCCCTGCCGACCGGGGCCACTCCGTTCGGCGCCCTCGTCCATCGCACGCCGAACCGGAAGGAAACCGATGACGCGGACCATCCATCTCTCCCCGCCCGACGTGGGGCCCCTCGAGGAGTCGTACCTGATCGCCGCGCTGCGTTCGGGCTGGGTCGCGCCGGTCGGGCCGGACCTGGCGGCCTTCGAGCGCGAGATGGCGGCCCGGGTCGGCACCGCCGGCGCGGTGGCGGTGAGTTCCGGCACGGCGGCGCTGCACCTCGCCCTGCTCGGCGTCGGGGTGGGTGCGGGCGACGTGGTGGTGGTGCCCACGCTCACCTTCGTCGCCACCGCCAACGCGGTGCGCTACACCGGCGCGCGGCCCGTGTTCGTCGACTGCGACCCGCGCACCGGCAACCTGGACGTGGCCCTCACCGCCGAACTGCTCCGCGACCGGGTGCGCCGGGGTGAACGCGTCCGGGCCGTCGTGCCGGTCGACATGTTCGGCAGCTGTGTCGACTACACCGCCCTGCTGCCGATCTGCGCCGAGTTCGGGGTCGCGGTGGTGGAGGACGCCGCGGAGGCGCTCGGCGCCCGGCACCACGGGCGCCCCGCGGGCTCCTTCGGCCGGGTGGCCGCGCTCTCCTTCAACGGCAACAAGATCATGACCACCTCGGGCGGGGGCATGCTCGTCTCCGACGACCGGGCCCTGCTCGACCGCGCCCGCCACCTGGCCACCCAGGCCCGGGAACCGGTGCCGCACTACGAGCACCGCGAGACCGGATACAACTACCGGCTCAGCAACCTGCTGGCCGCGCTGGGCCGGGCCCAGTTGCTCCGGCTCGACGGGATGATCGGTCGCCGCCGTGACCTGCGGGACAGGTACGCCAAGCTCTTCGCGGCGGTGCCCGGAGTGCGGGTCCTCGGCGAGGAGGACGACGAGTCCAACTGCTGGCTGACCAGCATCGTGGTCGACCCGGGCCAGGCGGGCTGGCGTGGCGCCGACCTCGCCGGCCACCTCGCCGGGCACGGCATCGAGACCCGTCCGGTCTGGAAGCCGATGCACCTGCAACCGGTCTTCGGCGCCGCGCAGGGGCTGTTCACCGGCGCCGCCGAGCGGCTGTTCCGCGACGGCCTCACCCTGCCCAGCGGGTCCGCCATGGACACCCGCCAGGTCGCGGAGGTGCTCACCGTGATCGGTGCGTTCCTCGCCGAGCGGACGGGAGCGTCCCCCGCGTGACCACCGACCTGGTGATCGTCGGGTGCGGCGGTCACGGCCGAGAGGTGCTGGGCATCGTCCGGGCGGTCAACGGCGACGCGCCGCGCTGGCGACCGGCCGGCTTCGTGGACGACCGGCCCGCGGAGGAGAACCTCAAACGCGTCCAGCGGCTCGACGTGCCGTACCTGGGCGGGCTCGACCGGCTCCGGGACCTGCCGCCGGACACCCACGTGGTGATCGGCATCGGGGACCCCCGGGTGCGCCGCGCGGTGGGTGAACGCCTGGACGGGTACGGCCTGCCGGTCGCGACCCTGGTCCACCCGGCGGCGACGGTCGGCCCGGACGTCGCGTACGGGGAGGGTTTCGTCGCCTTCGCCGGCGCCCGCGTCACCACCAACGTGACGATCGGCCGGCACGTGCACCTGAACCAGAACGCCACCGTCGGCCACGACAGCACGCTGGCCGACTACGTGTCGGTCAACCCGCTCGCCGCCGTCTCCGGCGACTGTCACCTCGGCGAGGCGGTCCTGGTGGGCACCACCGCCGCGATCCTCCAGGGCCTGACCGTGGGGGCCGCCGCCACCGTCGGCGCCGGCGCCTGCGTGGTCCGGGACGTCCCGGCCGGCCTGGTGGTGAAGGGGGTGCCGGCCCGGTGAGCATCCCCATCGACCTCGACCGGCCGCGCCACCTGGCACCGCGCATCGCTCCGCCGTCGGGCGGGGCTACCGCGCCCGGCACGCCGATCGCGCCGACCAGCGGCGTCGGCGTGGGCGCGCTCGCCGTCGCCGCCGCCGGCACCGCCGGCTCCCGCGTCGCGTCCCTGCTGATCAGCCTCGCGGCGGGGATCCTCTCCGCGCGTTCGCTCGGCCCCCACGACCGGGGCCTGCTGGCGGTGTCCATCGCTGCCGGCGCCGTCTTCAGCACGGTGGGCGCGGTCGGCCTGGACACCGCCAACCTTCGGCTGGCCGGCCGGTCGTCCGGGCATCACCGGCACGCGTTCCGGGCGAGCATCCGCTACGCCCTCCTCGCCGGCACGGCGCTCGCCGGGGCGTGGGCCGCCGCCGGGCTGCTGCTCGGGCCGGGCGTACGCCTGGGTCTGGAACCGGCCACCTTCGCCCTGGCCCTGGCCCTGTGCCCCGTGGTGCTGCTCAGCGCACTGCTCGGCTCGGTCGAGATCGGCCGGGGCCGCTCCGCCGGCTACAACCTCGTCGTGGTGGCGGCCCTCGCCGTCTACCTGGCCGGGCTGGGCGGTCTCGTGGTGGCGGGCCGGGTCTCGGCGCTCACCGCCCTCGCGGCGTACGGGGTGGGGCAGGTCGCCGGGCTGGTGGCGCTGATCTGGCGCAGCCGGCCGGAGAGCGGCGACCGCCGCGTCGGTGACGTGATGGAATACCGCTCCTCCGCGCGGCGGGCCTACCTGCCCAACCTGGCCCAGTTCGGCATGATCCGCCTCCAGGTGCCGGTGATCCAGCTCCTGGTGGGCGCCAGCGCCGTCGGCGTCTACTCGGTGGCGCTCTCGCTCGCCGAGGTGCTTCTGATCATCCCGATCGCGGTCAGCCTGGTGCTGATCCCGCCGGTGGCGAACGGCCAGGCCGACTGGCGCTCGGTGGTGCGCCTCGGCGGCCGTACCCTGCTGGTCACCAGCGTGGGGGCCGCGGCGTTGGCGCTCGCCGCGCCGTACGTCGTGCCGCTGCTCTACGGCCACGAGTTCGACGGCGCCGTCGCGACCGTCTGGGCGCTGCTGCCCGGCGTGGCGGTCTTCGCGCTGGCCCGGGTCGGGCAGAGCTACCTGACCGCGACCGACCGGCCGGCCGCCACGGTGGTGGCGGCGGTCGCCGCGACGGCGGTCGGGCTGGCCGCCATGGCGGTCCTCGTGCCCCGGCTCGACGCCGTCGGCGCCGGCCTGGCCGGCAGCGCCGGCTACCTGGTCTACGCGGCCGTGATCGCCCCGGCGTTCCTCCGCGCCGACCCACGACGGGTCGCCCGCCGGCGGGCGGCGCCCCCGCGTCGGTGGCGCGGCGGCGGGAGCCTTCCGGCGCTGGTGGGCGGGCTCGGCGTGGTGGCCGCCGTCGGGGCCGGCCTGCTGGCCACGCGGCTGGCCGAGGTGCCGATGGCACTGCCCACGATGGTCGCCGCCCTGCTGCTGGTCGGCGTCGTCGCCGCCGTCCCCGCGACGGCGCTCTGGGGGCTGGCCCTGGCCGCTCCGGCGGCCCAGCTGCCCGAGCCGTACGCGGTCAGCCCGGTGGTGCTGCTGGTGCTGAGCGGGGCCGCCGCCACCGGCGCGCTGCTGCGGCAGCGGGTCACCTGGCGGGACCGGCACTGCTCCCTGCTCGTGGTCGCCCTGCTGGCCGTGCTGCTGCTCGGCGCGACCGTGATCGGCCCCGGGGAGGGTCTGCTCGCCTCGGCCACCCAGGTCTCGATCCTGGCCGTGCCGCTGGTCTGCCTGCCCCTGGCGGTCCGGGACGGGCCCTCCGCCTGGTCGCTGCTGCTCGGATTCGCGTTCGCCGCGACCGTGGTCGGCGCGGTCCAGACCGTCACCACCATGCGGGACGGGGCGGCGGCGCTGCTGTCGGGCACGTCGGGCGAGGCGAACCACAACGTCTGGGGTCCGATGCTCGTGGTCGCCCTCGCCGTGCTGCTCGCCAGATGGGGTCGCCCGGCACCGGTGTCGTTGCGGCTCGCGATCCTGGTGGCGCTGCCGATCCTGCTGCTCGGGGTGGGCTACTCCTACAGCCGCTCGTCGTACCTCGGCGCGGCGGCGGTGGTGATTTGCTTCGCCCTGCGGCGACTGGCCCGGGTGGGGCTGTGGCTGGTGGTGACCCTGGGCGTGACCGTCGCGGCGGCGCTGCCCGGCACCGGCCTGGTGCCGGAGACCATCAGCACGCGGATCAACGAGACCACCGCCACCGGCGCCCTCGACGTCTCGTCCGGCCTGCGCCTGGACATGTGGGCGGCGGCGCTGCGGATGACGGGGGACTTCCCCGCCTTCGGCGTCGGCTACCTCAACTTCAACGAGCGGCTGCCGGAGTACTTCATCCAGCACGTCACCGGCGGTTCGTACCAGGCCGGTCCCCGGCTCGGCCTGCTGGCCCATCCGCACAACCTCTACCTCACGGTGCTGGCCGAGACCGGCCTGATCGGCACGGCGCTGCTCGTCGCGCTGCTCGTGCTGATCTACCGGTCGGTCTGGCGCGGCTACCGCGCGCGGACGGGGTGGGTGCCGGAGGCGGCCCTGCTCGGCGGCATCGGGCTGGCGGTCTGCTCGCTGACCGGTGAGCCGCTGCTCACGCTGCCGGTCCTCATCCCGTTCGTCCTGCTGCTCAGCACCGCGACCCGAAGGCCGACATGACCTCGTCCACCCTGCCGGAGCCCTCCGGTCCCCTGCGGATCCTCCAGGTCACCAGCACCCCGAACGGCGGGAGCTGGTTCCACGACCAGGTCGTCGGCCTGGCCCGGCGCGGTCACCAGGTCCGGGCCGTGCTGCCGGCCGAGGGGGCGCTCTCCGCGCGGTTGCGCACGGCCGACGTGCCGGTGGAGATCGTGCCGCTCAACGGTTGGCGTCCCCGGCAGTTGCCCCGGGTGGCCGCCGCCGAGCTGCGCCTGATCCGGCTGATCCGCGAGTTCCGCCCGCACGTCGTGCACGCCCACCTGCTCAAGGCGAACATCGCCTGCCGGGTGGCGAGCCTGGTCGGCGCCCGGGGCCTGCACGTCAACCAGGTCACCGGGATCAACCACCTGCGCAGCCCGATCCTGCGCCGGATCGACCTCGCCACGCTCTCCCGCGCCGACGTCCTGATCGGCTCGTGCACCGCGTTCGCCGACCGGTACCGCCGGTTCGGCGCCCGGTCGGTGGCCGTCAGCCACTACGGCTGCGACGTGCGGCGCCTGGACCCCACGGCGTCCGGCCGGCCGTTCCGCGCCGAGTTCGGCCTCGGTGACGAGGTGCCGACGGTCGGCATGGTGGCCCACATGTACCCGACCCGCCTGCGCGCCTTCCGCGACATCGGCGTCAAGGGTCACGAGGTGCTGATCGACGCGGTGCCGCGGGTGCTGGCCCGGGTGCCCGGGGCGCACGTCTTCGTCATCGGCGACGAGTTCGTCGGCAGCGGCGACTACCGCCGCGAGCTGGAGGCCCGGGTGGCCCGGCTCGGCGTGGCCGACCGGGTGCACTTCACCGGCCACCGCACGGACGTGCAGAACGTCCTCGCCGCGATGGACGTGCTCGTCAATCCCTCCATGGAGGAGTCGGCGTGCTACGCGATGATCGAGGCGTTGCTCATGGAGAAGGGCGCGGTCGCCAGCGACGTCGGTGGCCTGCCGGACACCGTGCAGCACGGTGAGACCGGCCTGCTCGTCCCGCCGGGCGACCCGGTCGCGCTGGCCGAGGCCCTCGTGGCGCTGCTCGCCGATCCGGAGCGCCGCCGGGAGATGGGGCGGCTCGGCCGGCAGCGGTGCCTGCGCCGGTTCGACATCGACCGCACCGTGGCCGACGTGGAGTCCGTGTACCGCACGGCCCTCGCCGGGGCCGGGGGCTCGTGGTGACCGCGCTCCGGTCGCTGCTCGCGAGCGGCGTACGCGACCTGCGGGTCCGGGACTACCCGGTGGCCGCCGGCGCGCGCCGGGACGGGCGTGGGCCGTACCCCGTGGTCTGGACGGACCTGCCGGGCGGCACCGCGCTGGACGCCGACGGCGTCGTCACCGCCACCGGCCCCGACGGCCGGCCCTACCCCAACCCCGTGTCGATGTGCCTGTACGCGCTCGGCGAGCACAGCCGGGCGCTCGCCGAGGACCGGCCGGACCGCGACCGCTTCGGACCGTTCCTCACCCAGGCGTCGTGGCTGCGGGCGCACCAGGACGGCGAGGGCGGTTGGCGGTATCCCGTGCCGGTGCCCCGGTACGGGGTGGCCCCCGGCTGGTACTCCGGGATGGCGCAGGGCATGGCGGCGTCCACCCTGCTGCGCGCGCACGACCTCACCGGCGAGCGGTCCTACCTGGACGGCGCCGACGGCGCCGTCGGGCTGCTGCTGCGGCCGGTCGACCGGGGCGGCTGCGCCGACTACGACGAGCGGGGCCGGCCCTTCCTCGAGGAGTGTCCGGCCACGCCACCGAGCCGGGTGCTCAACGGGGCGCTCTTCGCCCTCTTCGGGCTCATCGAGCACCAGCACCGCACCGGCGGGAGCGCCCACCTGGCCGCGCAGGACCGGCTGGCCGCGGAGCTGGCCGACTTCGACCTCGGCTACTGGTCCCGGTACGACCTGCGCTGGTCCTGGCCCGCGTCGGTGAACTACCACGCGCTGCACGTCTCGCTGCTCGCCGCCACCGCGGGTCTGACCGGGATGCCCGTGTTCGACGACGTCGCCGACCGCTGGCGGTCCCGGCTGCGGGACCCGGCGAGCCGGCTGCGCGCCCGGGTGGTCAAGGCGACCAAGGTCTGGCGGCACCGCCGTGGCTGACCGGGGCGCGGGGGAAGGCTCACGGGTGCTCCTGCTGGGCCCGGCGCAGTCCCTGCACACCCGCCGGTGGGCCGCCGCGCTCGCCGGCCGGGGGCACCGGGTGGTGCTGGCCGGCTGGGCGCCGGTGCATCTGTCGTCCCCACGGGGTGTCGAAGGTGGTCGGGGTCAGGGACGGCGGGCCGGGGGCACACAGCACAGCGCCGGGCAGGTGTCCCAGGTG